>JARYLI010000020.1 GCA_029907715.1 Methanothrix sp. | reverse complement strand
GTGGATTACAGGCAAAAGGTATCTATCCATAGACGAAGAGTGATGATTGCTGGATACAGGGTGCCTCCGAAATTACAGCAATTTCGGCACACTGCCCTAGCGCACAGCGTGACTGGTGTCTCTTCGGGCAAGTTATCAGATGGATAAGATCGAATGCGAAATGCAGGATCAAGATTCGACCACAACTTTTTGAGCACTATCATGCTTACTCACTGGAAAATCGGCGAAATCGTTGCGTTCGTGAACCCCCACAATTCTGCCTCTCTCCATCACTGCAATCCTGTCACACATGTGTTTGAGTATCTCGACATCATGAGAGATGAATAGCATTGTTGTGCCATGTTCACTTTTCACTTGCTTTATGAGGTTCAGGATCTGAGCCTGAACTGAGACGTCCAGAGACGCAGTGGGTTCATCCGCTACTACGAAATCAGGGTTTACGGCGAGAATTCTGGCCAGAACAACCCGCTGATTCTGGCCTCCACTGAGCTGGTATGGGTATCGGTTCAAATGCTCTGGGTTTAACCCCACAATATCAATCAGCTCCAGAACCCTTTCTCGGATTTGCTCTCTCGAGAGCCTTCCGTTCAACCCCAGCTTAAGGGGTTCCGCTATGCTTTCAGCTATCTTCATCCTCGGGTTCAGGGACGATTCAGGATCCTGAAATATCATCTGCATCCTCGGTCTGATCCTGCGCAGCTCCCTCCGGTTGATTGCAGTGATGTCGATCCCGTCAAACAGAATTCTGCCCTCGGTTGGCTCGATGAGCCTGAGCAACAGCCTGCCAAGTGTGGTTTTTCCGCTGCCGCTATCGCCCAGAAGTCCCAGTGTCTCTCCTTGCTCTATATAAAACGAGACTCCATCAACTGCCTTTGTGTAATGTTTTTTTATGATACCAGAAGAAAAGTACTTCTTGAGATTTATCGCCTCGATCAGGTACATAAAATGCACCTCACAGCCCGTCCGTTACCAAGATCGATCATATCCGGGTGGATATTCTTGCAGGTCTTTGTTGCCAGTCGACATCTAGGATGGAACCTGCACCCTGATGGCAGATTTATCAGCGACGGGCTTGTGCCCGGTATCGCTTCTAAACCGTGACTGGGCAACGAGTTTATGAGACCACGTGTGTAGGGGTGCAGGGGATCGTCCATGATCTCCTCACTTGGACCCCATTCTAGCAGCTCACCCGCATACATAACTGCTATCCTGTCGCAGATCGATCTTGCCACGCCGAGATCATGGGTGATCATCAGCATCGATCTCCCCGCCGTAACGGTACGCATCAGCCGCAGGATCTGTGATTTCGTCTTCGAGTCCAAGCCCTTTGTTGGCTCATCGGCAATGATAAAAGTAGGATTGCATGCCAGCGCCATGGTTATCAGAACACGCTCTCTCATCCCGCCGCTCAGCTCGTGGGGGTACTGGCGCGCTCTCCTCTCAGGATCTGGTATTCTCATCTCCCCGAGCATATTTACCGCGAGTCTCCAAGCCTCTGTCTTGCTCATTCCGTGGTGAAGCTGAATGACCTCTGCGATCTGGTCTCCAACCCTCAGGACAGGGTTCAGGGATGTTGTGGGGTTCTGGGGTATCAGAGCTATCTCCTTTCCTCTCAACCGCTGCATGTCACGAGCGCTGATCTCCAGCAGATCTCGCCCACGGTACAGAATGCGCCCCCCAACCCTCGCCGAGGGGTGCAGCAATCGGATAATCGACATGCCAAGCACGGTTTTTCCGCACCCTGTCTCGCCTATCAGGCCCATCCGCTCTACATTATCTATGCTGAGATGAACATGGTCGACAGCTCTAACAACACCATCGACTGTTGGGAACGATACTGTGAGATCCACCAGCTCCAGCAGACGCATGGAAGTAATTTTATGTATTTAGTAATAAATATTGTTATTACAATCTTACAATAAATTATACACAATATACGCTCTTATGTGCGTAGCAACTTGCAGAGCATGCAATGTGGTCGCTGAAAGCATTCATTCGTCAAAACGAACGCATAGCATGACCCCTGCTCCTTCGGGCAAGTCATCAAATGGATAAGAGCGTCAGGACTTTCGGACTGGACATCGTCTCGACCGAACAAAATTTATATAGAGTTTATGCATATTATGTGACGGATTTATAGGAGGGTATTTTTATAGGAGGGTAGTATTTGAAGAATGCCATCACGCTATGTGCTGTCACTTCGGTGTTGATGCTCTGTTACATTTCGTGCTCCTTGGGGGAGTACACTGCCGATTACTGGTTTGAGAATGCAAAAGAATATTATAATAAAGGGTCTTATGACATCTCCCTTCTAGCTGTAAACAAATCACTCGATATTGATCCATCAAACATAAATGCATGGATGCTGAAGGGAGATGCTTTTTATGCATCTGGTATGTATAAAAGTGCACTGGATGCATACTCGAAAGCTGTTGATCTCGATGCATCCAGTACGGTTGCACTGAACGCCAGAGGAACAACCCTGTTGATGCTTGGTAAGTACAGAGATGCCCTGGATAACTTCAACAAGACCATTTCTGTGGATCCGCTGAATGCGGAGGCATGGTTGGGTCGTGGCGAGGCGTTCTACAGAATGGGCTCATACAATCTTGCGCTTGACAGCTATAACAAATCACTTGATCTTTTGCCATCCTTCGGCAAAGCTTGGGCTGCAAAAGCCAGAGTTCTGAGCAAACTTGGAAGACATAAAGATGCGCTTAATGCCAGTGAAAAGGCGATTTCATACGATCCCGGTAACTCGGAACCTTATCTGCTCAGGGGAATCGCGCTCAACAATCTGGGCAGGTATGAGGAGGCGCTGGAAAGCATAAATCAGTCCCTGGAAAAAGATCCGACACTCGCAGAAGCCTGGCTCAACAGAGGTCTTGCTCTCTACAGGCTGGGTCGATATGAAGATGCAGTTGCGAGCTACACTCAGAGCATAGATCGCAATGCATCAAACCCATCCGCATGGGCAGGAAAAGGAGATTCCCTGTCGAAACTGGGACTGTACGAAGAGGCCCTGCATTGCTACAACATGTCCATCGATCTTGACAGTAAAAATGCGGAGGTCTGGAAAAATAAAGGAATTGTCCTTCTGGAGACCGGAAAATATGAGGAGGCCATAACCGCATCCACAAAAGCAAAGGAGCTCAACCCGTTCGACTCTGATGCGTGGAGAACTGTGGGGCATGCGCAGTATCAGCTGGGGAAGTACAGTGATGCGCTAAAGAGTCTCGAGAAGGCCCTGGAGATCAACCCACTGGATTCCGATGCCTGGTATTTAAAAGGACTGTGCCACTACAGATTGAGAAATTACGATCTTGCCCTGGATTCGCTTGACAAATCAACAAAGATAGCTCCAGAAAGCGAGACCTCCTGGCTGAACAAGGGCATGGTCCTGATTGCGATGAACAGATCAGAGGACGCCATCAAATGCTTCGATAAGGTCATAAATCTGAACCCGTGGAGCTCTGCTGGCTGGTATGGCAAGGGTCTTGCATTCAACAGCACAGGGATGTACGAGGAGGCATTGAGATGCTACAACAAGGCCATCGAGCTGAATCCGTCCGACTCCCTGGCGTGGCATGAAAAGGGTGTTGTTCTCGAGATACTCGGGAGCACCGAAGAGGCACAGAAAGCACTATCAAAAGCTGAAGAACTGGGGTACGGCAACTCTACAAGGAGGGAGGCAGTATGAACACAAAGTTTCTCATTTTTTGTTACGTGATGTTCTTCCTGATCTCCCCAGCATTCTGCATACTGTCAATTGATAGCGGGCCGACGTGGGGATGTACGGATTCGGATTGCACCGGTAATACGTGGCTTGTTAAAGGAGATAATTTTTATAAGTCTAGAAATTATATTGATGCACTGGAATGTTACAACAATGCAATTAGAGATGCACGGAATAATCAGGGAAAATCATATTATGTTGTAAAAAATCACCAGGGAGACGCTTTATACAAATTGGGATATTACGAGAATGCCCTGAAAATTTACAACAGCACACTTAATAATATGATGCCAGGTTATTCATACTATTATGAATATACATTGGAATATAAAAAAGACATTGCCATAACACAGCTCGCATTAGGAAAATACGAGGATGCTCTTCAATCTTTTAAAAAATTAATAGAGATCTCCGATAAGAATGCAGATTACTGGCATGGGTATTCATTTGCCCTCTACAAGCTCGGACGGCTGAATGAATCCCTTGTTAACTTCAACATCACCATACAGCTCCACCAGTCTGACGCCACCATCTGGAAGGACCGGGGAGATGTTCTCTTCGAGCTGTCGAGACACACCGAAGCGCTCAGCAGCTATGAAAAAGCGCTCCAGCTCGACCCATCGTATGCGGAGGCCTGGTACGGTAAGTCCAATGCATTATCGGCTCTCGGACGGTATAACGAGGCGCTGGATGGTTACGAGAGATGTCTGCGCATCGACCCCACCAGTGCAGCTGCGTGGAACAATAAGGGTGCGACGCTATCAAGGATGAACAGGCATGAAGAGGCTATAGCATGCTACGATCAGGCCATAAAGATCGCACCGGACTATGCAACAGCATGGGCGAATAAGGCCGAGTCGCTCGTCTCTGTGGGAAGGTATGAAGAAGCGCTCAATGCGAGCAACAGATCCCTGCAGATCAATCCCAACAGCGCCTTTGCATGGGCGATGAACGGCAGGGCACTGGCCTCTCTCGGCAGATACCTCGATGCAATTCACAGCTACAATAAATCGCTCTCTCTGGATCCATCCAATTCAGACACGTGGCTGTCCATCGGGAGGGTGTACGAGAAGCTCGGCAGGAAAGAGGACGCGCTTAACGAATACAGGAAAGCTTCAGAACTGAATCCGCACAGCGTCGAGGCACTTGTGCTCACCGGAAACGTCATGGTGGATCTCGGAAACAGCCGCGATGCCATCGAGCGCTTCGAAAAAGCAGTTTCCATGGATCCCACAAGCATCGCTGCATGGAAGGGAAAGGCCAGAGCGCACAGCAGCCTGCAGGATTACAGAAATGCGCTCCAGTGCTATGAGCATGCGATAAACCTCTCATCAGCAGATGTTGCTGCATGGATCGGCAGGGGAGACTCGCTCTCAATGCTGGGCGAGCTCGAAGCCGCGCTGCAGAGCTATGATACGGCTCTGTCTATTGACCCATCAAATGCGGCTGCACTGCGGGGAAAGGCGATGACCCTGAACGCTCTCGGCCGGTACGGAGAGTCGCTGGAGATATACAATCGACTGGTCGTGTCAGGAAGTGCGGATTCAGGCGTCTGGAAGGGCATGGGGGATGCACAGCTCGGTCTGGGGAGGTACAGGGATGCTCTTGAAAGCTACAACAGATCCATAGAGACGAATGTACATGATGCGTCCGTCTGGAACGGAAAAGGTGTTGCTCTGGCTGAGCTGGGTGCGTACAGCGATGCGCTGGAGTGCTATAACAAGTCGCTCAGCATCGATCAATCGAACGCAGATGTCTGGTGCAACAAGGGAATGGTTCTGCTCTCCCTCGAGAGGTATGATGAGGCAATCGCGTGCTACAACGAGTCCCTGAGAATTAACAACTCAAACATAAAAGCGCTGAACGGAAAATGCAACGCTCTCATGATGCTGAACAGATACGAGGAGGCTCTGGAGTGCATATCCGATGTTGTTCAGCTGAACCCGCGCGATCCTGTTGCCTGGAGAACCAGGGGAGTTATCCTGGAGAGGCTTGGCAGGAACGAAGAGGCGAATTCAGCGTATTCGAGGGCTCGATCCCTCGGATATGCTGTTTGAGTGCAGGTATCTGAAGCTGGTATGTCATGCAGCTGATAGATATGCGCAGGAAACTGGCTCCGATATGTGTGATCATGCTATTAACAGCAGCCTTTGCAGAGGCGGCTCAATTCGAAGGGCCCGGGATCGAATCCAAGAGATTAACCACACCCCATCTGCCGGTGAACAATACAACCCTGCCGCCACCAGCTCAACAGAACCTCACCATATCTGCTGCGGTACCCTCAAACGATACAGATAACACCAGTCTGAACGTGGAGATTGCCAGCGATGTGTACTCTGATAAAGACCGTCGTGTGCTCTACTGTGTGAGAGGCAATTACGTGATCGTGAGGAACAGGATCTTCATAACAGGACCTGACGTGGATAAGGTCAAGAAGGTGACATATCTGCTGCATCCAACGTTCCCGAACCCGGTGGTTGTCTCTGAAGATCGGGATAGCAACTTTGAGATATGGATATGGTGCTGGGGAGGGTTCCTGATCCGGGCCAGCATCACAACCACAACCGGCCATTCTATCGAAAAGGAGTACCAGTTCACGTTCAAGGAGAAATTCGATGATGCGAGATCAAAGGGTATCCCCATGATAATGACCTGCAATGTCTGAGGTGCGTGTTCATGAAGTGCAGAAGGATATTATCGAAGCTATCACATACAGCATTTGCAGTAGCATTTATTTTTATAATTCTCATAAGTGGCTGTGTTGATAATGGCAAATTCGATG
Organism: Methanothrix sp.; assembly: GCA_029907715.1. NCBI lineage: Archaea > Methanobacteriati > Methanobacteriota > Methanomicrobia > Methanotrichales > Methanotrichaceae > Methanothrix > Methanothrix sp. The sequence continues at coordinate 13,467 of JARYLI010000020.1, read as the reverse complement.
CATCCGCCTCTACTCTGACCGATTTGAGGATCGGTACGGAGTACACATTAACATGCCATGTTCCCAAAGATACATCTGTAAATGATTATAAAAAGATGGAGCTTGAAAAAAGAGGCTACGAGCTGTCCGGGCTGTATCTGGCAAACGATCTCGGAAAGACTGAGATTTATGTGTATAAACTCACGTCGATTATGAAAGGACTCAATTATTTATTTGAAGGTAAGAAGGATGCATATAAAGCAGAAGCGCTTGAGGAGTGGAATAAGAAACATCTGGCCAGCAGAGGGTACACCAGGAACATGAATACGGATGACTCAAAATATTTAAAAGAGATTAATGGTGTGAAGACAGATCGAATTGTGAGAACAACAGCCGAGGACAAAGAAGGGAAAAAGATGATTGCAGAGTCCTGCTGGTTCGACTATCCAAATGCGTTCCTGTTCATACTTTCAACCTGGCCTGAGGATTACTACAACGCATGGCAGTCACATGATTTCATATTTCATTTTACATGACGGAGATTGAATCAACAGGCTTGAAGGCGGAGGGCGAGAAGGAGAGCGTGGCGACCGTGAAAGGGGAGGCAGAGGCAGTAACGGGAGGTAAGCCGCCAGTGCCTGCGGGCGAGGCTGCAAAGCCGAAAAAGGGGCGGCCACCGGAGACCCGATATTTTGACAGGTTCCTCCACAAGCGAGTTAAGATCACTCCCATGGTGGCAGGGTTACCGCCGATTACAGGAGAGCTGAAAAGCTACTCGACCTACGAGATTGAGATCGAGATGCAGAACGGCCGCACGGTGGTCATCTTCAAGCATGCGATCTACACGATCGAGGAGGCGCCAGAGTCCATCATAGCGCCGAAGAAGCGATAGCGGGGCCGCATCAATCGATCGCTGCCTACCAACACCCCCTCTCTCCTGCTCCTCTGGTGGTAGTACCACATTAATGGAGAGACGAGTGCGGGTGGTAGTGGTGGTGATCTCCGCAATCGGGGGCGGGGGGAGAAAGAGAGAGACGTTGAAAAACGAGATGGCTGCATGGAGGAGCAGTAGGGGGCTGTCACTCTGCAGCCATCACCGAAGAAATGGTGCGGCGAATATTAACGTTAACGTATCTCGAAGCAGTACCGCACCGCATCCTCGGAGAGCTGAGCGGAGCTGAGCTGAGCGGAGTGAACCCCCTGCGGATTTCGTCTCTCTCCCTCCACCTCCACTACCACCGCTGACGCTGCACCGGTGCGCTACCCCCCACGATGCCGATTCTCGCCTGAATAAAATCCGTGTTGGCGTATGAATATCTTTTTGCCCTCGACAGGTAGGGGTATGCGCGCCAAGGGGGGGGGCAAATTCATACATCATCTGGAATGAACGAGCCGACAAAAAGGCAGTTCAGGCAGGGATGGTGAGGGAAAAGCGACAGCTTTAAAGAAGTTAGAATATATAGCAGCTATGGAGGTGTAAAAGACATGAAAACCGTATTTAGTATGTACGCGGACGCTGAGACGAGAAACAGGCTCGACTATTTTGTGAAACACAACACATGCGGTTACAGGTCGAGATCGAGAGTTATTGAGAAGGCCGTTTCCGAGTTCTTAGAGAGGCATTGGGACTGTGTCGCATAGGGAATAGAGGATGAAAACGGGGAACAGGTCGCGGGCGACCGCACCCCCAGCGAGTCGACCTCTGTGAACCCCTCGAGGCCCAAGAGGTGATCTCACATGAAAACCGTGTTTAGTATGTACAATTATACCATATGCTGGTTCAGTATATATCATTTACCGTATGGTGATCGTACCATATATGTGATTAGTGCATATCATTTACCGTACGATAATATCCACTGCCGGGCAGGGGGCGAGGGGAGATGATCTCCTCGCCACCAAGGGCCGCCGTCCTGCCTGAGTTCATGCGGGATAAGCGGCAATTCGTGCTCAGGAGGGAAAAACAGCCCTTCGGCTGGGATCCCCAGAGCAAGATGTGGACGTCTGCCGGATGGAATGACCCCGCGAAGTGGGTATCGTTCCCAGAGGCCGTGGAGGCTCTGCGAACCAGGAAGCTGTATGGAGCCGACGGCATCGGCTGGGTGTGCAGGCGAGCCCTGGACGGCGAGGCCCAGATAGTGTTTGTGGATCTGGACTGCGTCCGCGACCCTCAGACTGGATGGGTCCACCCAGAGGCGGACCGGTTCCTAAGGGCCCTCAAATCCCCATTTGTCGAGGTCTCGATGTCTGGGTGTGGGTTCCATGCAGTGGTTCTATGCAAGAGCCCGCCGACCGAAAAGAACATCGAGACCTTCGAGCTTGATGGGGAGCTCCCCGAGGACGTCAGGCAGCACATCTTCCGCGAGAAGCGAGCCGGAAAGCCGGATCTGAAGCTCGAGAACATCAAGCCGGCCCTCGAGGTGTTCCAGAGCGGTAAGCATGTTGCGCTGTCTTTCTCCCTCGCTAAGGAGTACTGCTGCAGCGAGGAGCGGAGCGACTGGTCAGACATCTTGAGGGGGCTCTTACTGCCCTACACAACCAGGCAGGTTCTCGATGGCGTCGCTGGTGATTGCGATGCACGGGCAGGCTGGCTCAGTCAGCAGGCCCCGATCCGGATTGATCAGGTCATCGAGCTCTCCGGATTCGAGCGAGTGGGCGAGCAGATGGCAGGCCCCCATCCAGCCCATGGCTCGACTACTGGGCGAAACCTCGCAGTGGACCCGTCGAGGGGGGTGTGGCATTGCTTCCGGCATGGGACAGGAGGGGACGCGTGGCTCTTGCTGGCTGTCCTCGAGGGGGCGGTCCCGTGCGAGAATGCCCGCCCTGGGGCGCTGGTGGGGGAGGCGCTGAAGCAGACCCTCAAAGCAGCGCTAAAGCGAGGGCTGATCACAGAGGCGAAACACAAAGAGCTCGTCAAGGGCCTGGGTGGTTCGAACACCGAGCAGAGGGGCGAGTCGACGCCGAAGGCTGAGGAGAAGCCCGAGCCGGAGATCGAGGAGTACCCGCAGCACATCAGGGAGAGGGCGCAGGAGATCATGAAGCACGGAGACCCTGTGCAGTTCATCTTAGACGTGCTCTCTCGGTTCCACGTGGGGGACAGGCAATCCGCTGTAGTACTGCTCTGTTCAGCGGTAATCGGATCGTGCAAGAATGCTAACGGCCTGCAACCGAAGCTCTCAGGGGCAAGCGGGAAGGGCAAGACCCACCTATGTAAGGCTCTCAAGCATTTGATGCCTCCAGAGTGGGTTAAGTTCACGTCGCTAAGCCCGAAGGCCATCTACTACGACCCTGACATCAAGCCCGGGATGGTGATTTTCTCAGACGACGTCAGGATATCGGAGGACCTGGAGGACACCCTGAAGCGGGCTATGTCAAACTTCCAGGAGCCGGCCCCTTACCTGACGGTAAACAAGCTGGGCAAGATCGAGAAGCGCTACCTCCCTGAGAGGCTGACCTGGTGGTTGACGTCTGTCGCTTTCGACCAGGAGGAGCAGCTGGTCAATCGCTTGTTTGAGATAGGAGTGGACGAGTCGAGGGAGCAAGACCACCGGGTACTCGAGATGATCTTTGCTCCACTGATCGAGGGGAGGGAGGAGTTCCCGCTCACCGAGGAGGTTATGATATGCCGCCAGATACTGAGGGAGATAAAATCAAAGATCTGGCTGGTGAGGGCACCCTTCCTGAGGGACAAAGAGGGGAAGCTCCGGCTCGAGTGGCAGGATTTAGACGACCGTCGGAACCCTGGAAGGTTCGCTGATCTCTTAGCAGCATTCGCTATACTGAGAAGCGCTCAGAGGGAGACATTCGAGAGGGACGGCTACACGGTTGTAACCGCCACCGAGGAGGATTATTACTCTGCGCGGGACGTCTTCGGGGCAAGGGCGCAGAATCTCTCAACAAAGCTCAGCGATCGAGAGCTGCACTTCTTGATGTGGCTGCACAAGCGGGCGGGAAACCAGCCGTTCGAATTCAGAATCAACGATGTTGTGAGCGAGTACCGCGGCCCAGATGGTCGACCACTGTCTCCGCGCACAATCGACCGCATGCTAAGCGGGCGGAAAGAACGCAACCAGTACGGCCTCGAGCACAAAATACGAGGTGGGGCGCTCATGGTTGAGGAGCGCATGGAGTCAGTACCGAACCGTAGCGGCGAGAAGATAACTCGCAAATGCAAGGTCTGGGTCTTCGATCCGTCCAGATTCAACCCGTTGGAGGCATACAACAACACGATTTCTCTACGAGGAGATGGGGTGGAAGGAAATCAGCAACATGCTCCCCTGCCCCACCATGTCCCTTCCCTGTCCCAAGGGATGGGACAGGGAACAAATGCAACTACAGATATTGATTTTGATATAGAAGAAGTGTTCCATGTCCCACATGTCCCAGAGGGAGAGGGAATGTTAAGTTGGTTTGTTGATCTGGTTGGATCAGACACTTTGAGGACCTCTCTCTGTGTAAGAGGTGGGGCAAGTGGGGCAAGTGGGGCATGGAAGGCGACTGATAGCGAATTGCTTGGGGCAGGCAATGGGACAGGGAAGCCCAAAAGTGGGACAGGGGACCTCCCGATAGCGAATTGCTTGGGGCAGGCAATGGGACAGGGAAGCCCGTTAGATCGTTCGGGGAGCGGAGATACGGGCCTGACGGAGCAACAGAAACGAAGTACTGAACCACCTGATGAACGCGCTCTGATCTCAGAGCTCCAACGTAGGGGATATGTTGGCATGCCCAGGCGCTCGATCGATACCGCCCCAAGTGGCGGTCAGTGGACGTGTACCTGCCCAGAACCTGTTACGGTAATGCCGACCGCTGCCACCCCCACCGCTACCGGCCGCATCAACGGACTGGCGGGAGGCGATAAGATCAGCGACCAGATCCAGGATCTGCTGCAGGACGCGGACGAACACGGGCTGACCGCATGGGAGCTCTCGCGAAAAACGAATCTGCCGCCAGGCGACGTTCTACAGGCACTCAAGCAGCTTGAGGCAGACGGCCTTGTGCTGAAACGAGGACGTGACCCGCGGGAGCCCTACGACGGCGAGCACTGGATCCTCGCCTGCTATGGGGGGTGATACGAGATGAGATGAGAGGTGGTTGTGTGATCATCTCCCTCTCATGTCATCCATCCCCTCGCCCCCCTCAGCAGCTGTCCAAAATCGACCGGTTTTGTCCAGGGTGGACAAATCGGTCGTCTCCCTGGGTGTAAACGCAGACGCGCAAAACCGCACTGCTGCGCCACTCATGAGTGGTACTACATGTTATATCACTCTCTCGTGAATGTGGTACTACCACTGTCGCTGAGGGGGAGCTCCACAGGAGCGATTAGCACGGCCTCCGCCGATACTGGTTTGTCCTCTATACCCATCTGTCAGGCCTGGAGCTGGTGGTGGAGCTAGATCTGGAGGCACTTGGATGAGCTGGAGGTGGAGATGGAGGGCCTGAGGAGGCGGCAATCCCGAGGGGAGATATGCGAAGCGTGAAGTGTAAAAATACGTGTGTGTATATCATCATAAATGTGCGAAAAAAGTGTAACGATGCATCCGATTGATCACTCAGCGGTGCACATATTTACCGAAACTGCGCGGTGTTCATAGTGGCACATCGTCATAATGTAAGGTGAAAAGATGAAGCGGACAGATGAAAGTGAGCCGGAAGAGGGCGGCGAGGCGTTGAAGCCCGTACTCGTGTTGAAATCACACGATGGACACGTTGAGATCGGCCTGGACGACGTGAGCGATGACGAGATAGAGCGGTTGCGGGCAGCAGGCTTCACTGTGCGGCTCAAGCAGACGTCAGTGAAGAAGCGGAGGTACACGAAGCTATCGAATGATACGAGAGAGAAGATACTGGAGATGCTCGGGAACGGGTGTACAATAAAACAGGCGTGCGAGGCCGCCGGTGTGTCTGTGTCGTACTTCAACGAGTATAGAAGACGCCACCCACAATTTGATGCAAGGGTACAAAGCGTGATGAGGGCCAGGGTGGAGATAATCGCTGATGCGCTGTACGAAGCCGGCAGGAACGGGAACGTACGAGCGCAGATCTTCTTCCTCGTTAACCGCACTCGGTTTTTGCCGAGGGATGACCCCGACAAGTGGCTCAGTCTCAACTCGATAGAGGTGTCTGGGCCTGATAATGATAACACCGCTGTGAGGACTGAGCTGACAATCGAGGAGATGCGGGCGAGGATAAAGCAACTGCTGGAAGAGTTCGTACAGGCGGGCGGCTTCGATAAGCCCCGCCTCAGCGACATCAAGCTCTCTCCTGCCCCAGGGCCCTAAAAACAGGATGTGCGCGAGCACTGCAGGCGGCCCGTAAAATCGCTTTACAGGCCAATTTTCACCAGCGGCAGGATTTGGAGTGCGTGAGGTGCACCGAAACCGGCCCGTAAAGCGATTTACGGGCATTTGCCCGTTGCTCATCTCGAGCAATGACTGCCCTCGCCATACCGAGCAACTGCCCCCCCTCCCCCCTTCTCGGAGATGCTCTCTTTCTCCGTGCTCTCTCGTGTTGTAATACCTGCCTGTTGTCGCCGGGTCCTGGAGGTGGTGCTGGAGCCCTGAGGTCCTGGAGAGAGGGGCGTTTCGGCGTGATGGATGTGATGAAGGCCTGGCTGCAGCGGTTGTGGATGTGATGAGGCCCTCGGGCTCGATCTTGTGCATAAAAATCGCACTGCTGCGGCCTCGCTTGGTAGTACCACATTATTGGTATTTTACTTAGCAATGTTGCACTACAAAAGTGACCTTTTGATGGTGGTTTTGGGGGGTTCACGAAGTGCCCGACGTCGAGCTCTTGATTACTGGTGCGGAGGGCATGCATGATGTTGCTTCCCGGATACATGTTACGTCTCTCAGCCGCAGACGTAACACGAAAATCGATATCTCCCCGCCACCGGTTGCGTCGTCCAACGTGTGCATACCGCACGATTTTTCCTCATCTATCTTTAAAAATGGAGCTGGTGTGATCATCGATCACGGATCATTGCACCCAGCTCCCGTGCTTTCTGATAAGCTGCCGCAGCCTCTGAATCTCTTCCTAAAGTCTCAAGAATAAGACCTTTGCCATACCATGCCTCTGCATTGTCAGGTTTCAGCCGGATGGATTCGTTGAAGCATTCTAACGCCTCATCGTACCTGCCGAGTTCGGCGAGAGCAGCTCCTTTGTTGGTCCATGCCACTGCATAATCAGGTTTCAACCTGATAGCTTCGTTGAGGCATTCTAACGCCTCTTCGTACCTGCCGAGGTCACCGAGAGCAAGGCCTTTGTTGTTCCATGCCTCTGCTAAATCAGGTTTCAGCCTGATGGATTCGTTGCAGCATTCTAATGCTTCCTCGTACCTGCCGAGTGCATCGAGAACATATCCTTTGTTGTTCCATGCCACTGCTAAATCAGGTTTCAGCCTGATGGATTCGTTGTAGCACTCTAACGCCTCATCGTACCTGCCGAGGCCAGCGAGAGCATTTCCTTTGTTGTTCCATGCCTCTGCAAAATCAGGATCCAGCCGGATGGATTCATTGAAGCACTCTAACGCTTCTTCGTACCTGCCAAGGGCATCGAGAGCAAGGCCTTTGTTGTTCCATGCCTCTGCATCATCAGGTTTCAGCCTGATAGCTTCGTTGAAGCATTCTAACGCTTCTTCATACCGGCCGAGGTAATAGAGAGCGAGGCCTTTGTTGTTCCATGCCTCTGCTAAATCAGGTTTCAGCCGGATAGCCTCGTTGTAGCATTCTAACGCTTCTTCATACCTGCCGAGGTAATAGAGAGCGAGGCCTTTGTTGTTCCATGCATCTGCATCGTCAGGGTTCAGCCGGATGGCTTCGTTGTAGCACTCTAACGCCTCATCGTGCCTGCCGAGGTCATTGAGAACAGCTCCTTTGTTGTTCCATGCCCCTGCAAAATCAGGTTTCAGCCGGATGGCTTCATCAAAGCACCTGAGTGCGTCTTCAAATTTGCCCTGAATATAAAAATCTGCACCTTTGTCGATCCAATCTCCTGCTGTCTGCTGGCATTGGGCGGCTGATACCAGCATCAGGACCAGAATGAGACATTTGGCTCGCATGAATATAATTTAGTGTGTGGTGATATGAGGCTTTCTTTAGTTCCTATAGGGATCACTACAGGAACTATTATACATGATGAGTTCCGGATAGTACGGGAAAACAGGGTGATCCTTAATGACTATCGGAACTCTTGAGTTCGAGACCCATCTCAAAGGGAGGGGGCTGTCGCCTCACACAATAAAGGCGTTCACATCCGATCTCAAACAGCTCATCGAGTTCGCCGGCGGGAGGGATATCAGTGAAGACCTCATCTCTGATTGGTTCAGGTTCATGAAGGACAAAGGCCTGAAGAACAAGAGCCTGGCGAGAAAGGCGACGAGCATCTCAGCTTACTCGAGGTTGTTCGGGTTGGGCTGGAAGATACCGCGAGTGAGGGCTGAGAAGAAGCTGCCAGCCGCGTTATCCGAGGTCGAGGCCAGGGCGATCATCCAGGCTGCGGGTACCACCAGGGATCCCGAGAGGAACTCGCTCATCGTGGAGCTCATGCTCCGATGCGGGCTCAGGTCCGCAGAGCTGCTCTCGGTCCGGAGGCGTGACATCGAATTCGACGGCGAGATGGCCTACATCCGGGTTGCAGGCAAGGGCAGCAAGGAGCGGCGCGTGCCTGTGGTCCACAAGCACCTCATAACCGCTATAAGGAGATACACGCGCGGTCTGGACCAGGACGAGCTGCTATTCCCGATGAGCTCGAGGAACCTCCGGAAGATCGTATCCAGGCTGGGAAGGATTGCGGGTATCGAGAAACGGGTACATCCACATATGTTACGTCACACAGCTGCCACGATCTACCTGCGCAGGGGTGCGAATATAGAGACTGTGCGAAGGGTGCTCGGGCACGAGAGCCTCGCAACAACTCAGAAGTACCTCGCGCTCACTGACAGCGATGTTGCAAGGGACATCTCGAGGGCGTCGTGGTGACGTGCATGGATGACAGATGGCCTCTGCGAGAACATCGACGTTCATGGGAGCTTGTTCTGCACGTTCGGGTTAGACCACAGGAGCAAGGGGGTGTTATATCGAGACAGGCTGCTGTGGGATTCCGCTCCTGTGGTCTGTTATTCAATCTACCTAAACGAAGGGTGGTGATATTATGTTGAACCACATCTGCAAAAAAGATTTCGCTAAGAGCGAACATGGCAGATCAGGAAAATTCAGACCCAAATATGCCAGATAAACAATCAAAGTAGGAATCCTCAAAAATATGTGGATGGTCTGCGCAACCATCTCTGGATGCCACCAGCTTCAATACCGATAGGCAATACCTGTCCCTATGCAGGTATCGCATAGACCAATGTCACACCTCTTCCTCCTGTCTCGCTGTTCTGCGACCATGTGGACGGATCGGAATCGATGACCTCATAGATTCCTGCGGGAAGCAAAATATTCGGCTCAACAACCCAGTAGGCATTGGGCACACCGCCCATCCCGGGCTCGCCGTATGCCTGCCATGGCCCGTATGTCTTTCCCGTTGAATCTCTGAGTGATATGCTTCCCGGAGCCATGCCCTCGCCGTAGTTCCAGTGGTAGGTGCGGATCTTTGTGATTCTCATCGGCCTTTCCAGAATGAACTCCGTCGGCGCTGTTGGTTCATTGTACACAGCTGCAAGGGTTGGAGTCTCAAATATCAATGCCTCTTCATCACTGGTATCCGCCCTAGTTCCGGTCCAGTCGCCGCTCCAGTCGCCTTCAGAGCCGTATCTCCAGCGGCCTGTGAATGTCCTGCCGTCCTCAGAGATCGTCAGCTCCACATCCCCCGCATCATTCGGAGGGCTGTACGTCGGATATTCTGACCATCTGCCAATGAGTTTGTTTCCGACTATACTACCTGTAATAATACCCTGATCATGGGTGTAGTTTCCTGTTACGCTGTTACCTACCTGCTCAAGCATCATCGGTCCCCAGTTGGTCTCCCATCTGCCGCTCCAGGTCGATGTAGCTGGTGATGTTACCCTGCCCCCTTTTGCGGGGAAGATATAGCCGTATCCTGTGGGCATCCTGACAAGCTTCACGACATCCTTCCCTCCAGATTTGGCCATGGAGATAGTGAAGGCGCCTGCATTCGGATACGCCGGGTCTCCTGTGATGAACTTATTTGTGCAGGGTTCGAGATCTCCGCCGGTCCATGTGCCCGTGATGGTCGTGGATCTGTCCTCCCACGGGCCTGTTGCTGTGCCGGTCAGGTCGAGCCTGACACCTGTGAGGTGGACGTACTGCTCGCATACGGGATCAACGCTGAGCGTGCCTGTCACAGCATTTCCGTTGAATACCAGAGCCAGCCTGGCAGGGCGGCCATCATACTCTGTATATCCAGAGTACTCAACGCTTACCTCGCAGAGAGCTGTCTGATATAAAATGCCAAGAATTAGCAGGATTTCCAGAAATCTCAATATTGACATGAATATGTGTCACTAGCTACCTTATTTATAAATTGTGCTTGTAATTCTTACATTGAAGTCGTCTCAAAATTCACAGTCTCCTTGAGATGATGAGAAATGCGGCCAGCTGCAGGAATCCCAGGAAGCCTTCTGACTTTACCGCAGTGGCCATTGTATCTGGATGACTCGTTTGTGCTCAGAGATATGGCTCTACATTTTACACCTTAAAGCCGCTTTGCCTATTCATCCATTCCTTGCGTTCTACTGCAGCATCTTTACTTATATAACGACACAACTCTTCCCATTTACTGGAAAGATCCGATTGCTCGAAGTCCAGTACCAATTCATCTGGCGCAAGCAGGCCATTGAACTGATATACTTTAGTCCGTCGACCATTGGTAACAACATAATAGGCTGGTATCAACTCTTTCGCATAAGACTGCATGCGTCATCGGTTAAGATCGACATGTGTAGAATTGGACTTAATAGTCTTATCTCGCCTCAGTACTGCTATCAGGACTCAAGTCCACAGGCGGTCGGTTTGAATCAAACTCGGGGAGATCTCAATTTGTCAAATTTCATGGTCAATATATTTACATAAAATCCTTAACCGATGGCCAATGGACATCCATGCGGCTGTGTGTGTTTGGTATCTGCTCACCATCCAGGTGGACAGATACCAAACACACATACGCGCGCTCAGATAGTCACGTTTCTGTATATGTAGAACCTGAGCGGCACATCAAAGTCGATTATGTCCTGGTTTGCAGTCTTGATGTGGATGCCAGCCATCAGGGAGACGTCCTGGTTCTTGCTCAGTGTTATGGCGTTGTCCTTGTTGTCCATCTCGATCGATGTGGCATCGACCTTAGAGATCCTCATCTTGTCATACTCTGTGTCAACGGAGACGTCCATCGGCTGATCCGACACCTGGAATATACCATCCACAGTGGCGAACACCCCCAGCTCATTCAGCGTCTCCGGATCTTTTGCTGCCACCGCGTTCTTGAAATGCACCGCTAGCACGACGATGTTTTCTGTATCTCCAATGCTCTTCTTGTAGCAGTAGGTCTGATCTGACATCGTGGCGAATGGTGATGATAACGGAACCTCGGCGGTATCTACGCTTTTTCCATCCTTCAGCAGCTCGAGATACAGCTTGCCATCCTCCCGATTGAGGGACTTGATCTTGAGCTCATACCCCTCGGCAAGCTTTAGGGACTCCCCCTGCTCGATCATGATCTCTGTGCTGTTATCAATCAGGACCTTCAGGAGCTGCTCATCGACGAGCGTGTTCCTGCCTGTGGACCGCTTGTAGAGCTCCGGATCGATCTCATAGCCGTGCCATATGGGCCTCTTATCGCTGTAACCGGCGAAGTACTCCTCACCGAGGAATCCTATGGAGTTGTACCAGCCCCAGCCCTCGAACTCGAACTCCTTCTCCTGGACTGTGGTTGTGTACTTGACACCGTTTGGCTCCTCGAGCTTGTTGCCCGTGATTGTCATTGTGATCTGCTCGTTGCCGATGTTGTCATCGATGTCATAGTAGAAGCCGGCGAATGTCTTCGGATCCCATGTGACTGTTGCACCATCAACGACCTGCTGAACAGCGCCTCGTATCTCGTATGTCCCGGGCTCTGTGACCTCCTTGTATATGTAGAACCTGAGCGGGTTATCAGCGTCGATTACGTCCTGATCAGCTGTCTTGATATGGATGTCAGCCATCAGGGTGATGTCCTTGTTCTTGTTCAGTGTTATGGTGTTGTCCTTGTTGTCCATCCCGATCGATGTGTCAGAGACCATGGATATTCTCATCTTGCCGTACTGCGTATCGACTGAGATATTTATCGGCTGCTCAGATACGTGGAAGATACCATCTACTGTTGCAATTATCCCCTTCACCGATGAAACTCTCGGATCCGCAATGAAAGCATTCTTGAAGTGGACGGCAATTAGGACTATGTTCTCGGTGTCGCCGATGCTCTTCCTGTAGCAGTATGTCTGGTCGCTCATCGTGGTGCCTTCCTTGGATGGGGAGATTATCTGTGTGTCGACACTCTGGCCGTCCTTCATAAGCTCCACAAGGATGCTTCTGCCATCGATGTCTATCGCCTTCATAGCCAGCTCGTAGCCATCCGCGAGCTTTAGGGGCACACTGGATGTGATTGTCCTCTCAGTGTCATCATCGATCAGCACCTTCAGGAGCTGCTCATCGACGAGCGTGTTCCTGCCTGTGGACCGCTTGTAGAGCTCCGGATCGATCTCATAGCCGTGCCATATGGGCCTCTTATCGCTGTAACCGGCGAAGCACTCCTCACCGAGGAATCCTATGGAGTTGTACCAGCCCCAGCCCTCGAACTCGAACTCCTTCTCCTGGACTGTGGTTGTGTACATGACACCGTTGGGCTCCTCGAGCTTGTTGCCCGTGATTGTCATTGTGAGTTGCTCGTTGCCGATGCCGTCATCGATATCGTAGTAGAAGCCGGCGAAGATCTGTGGATCCCATGTGACTATTGCACCATCAACGACCTCCTGAGCATAACCACGGATCTCAAGCCCATCGCAGGTGACTACCGCAGATATCAATATAGCTACAATCAGAAATGCAGCCTTGCACATGTTCTGACCTCTGTAATTTTATGAAAATTCATATCTTAAACATGTTTTGGGCTGAGCTGCGCCCCTCCTCTTGGACTTTGATCATGTCTTAAGAGGACTCTTGGGCGTTACTGACATACTCAGAGCCCACCCGCATCGCAAGGCTGCGTGAGGTCAGGGATCTACTCGTGGCAGGCATGTCGTTGACGCCGGACGATCTCATAGGCTGGATCAAGATTACGAGGATGAGCCAGAGGTTCCAGCGATCTCGTATCTGCACAGAACCATAGCTTCAACCCTACATCATGCGCAGCATCAGCAAGGCAGTAAGGGAGAGGGTGGTTGTGTGACATCGAATTCGACGGCGAGATGGCCTACATTCGGGTTGCAGGCAAGGGCAGCAAGGAGCGGCGCGTGCCTGTGGTCCACAAGCACCTCATAACCGCTATAAGGAGATA
>JARYLI010000019.1 GCA_029907715.1 Methanothrix sp. | reverse complement strand
ACTCACTTCATGAACTCTCTTTCTACCCATAGTCTGGATAGATCAACGCAATGGTTAAAACATTTTGTTATGGAGCAATAGGTTGACTGGTGCCTCTTCGGGCCAAGTTATCAGATGGATAAGAGCGGGAAAAGAAACCCCAGCGATCCCAGGAAACCTGTCCAAGTCGGATCTCCGGTAATTCGCGGAGATGAGCCGATATCAGAAATCTGCAGCCAGTGTGGACATCCCACAAAAACCAGCAGAGCTGGACGCTGCCTCTCGCAATGACGCATTTACAAGGGCCACTGTCATGGGCAGCGCGAGCGAAAGACTGAGTTAGCAGCCCCAAGGGCTGCTGATGAATGGCCTCTTTCTCCTGGGCATCCTGGGCTCAGGATTCGGCTCCGGCTTCTCCCAGTCGTAAACGCCAAACCAGCTCATTTGAGCCATGCCATCCATGCAAATATCTCTCTCGAACATATCGGTCAGCATATCTTCGACATTTGACGAATATAAGCTTTTGGGTGTGATTGCTGTGTTGAATAATGTTTGAGAATCTGATGGCATTGACCCAATTCATACAACTTTTATAGTAAAAATCGATATCTATCGACCTTTTAGGTCTCAATTATTCAACGCACCAGGTGTATCGGTGTATCACCTCCTCCAGCGAGCCCATCACTCCTGGAGGATGCTGCGGTTACCTGTGTTCTGCCGGAGCAGTAATTATATACCACACCATCCTCTATGCCATCTCAGTTCAGAGGGTGATCGTTGATGGCAAAGATCAAGGCAGGCGTCCTGGGAGCGACGGGCGCTGTGGGACAGCGTTTTATCGAAGGACTTAGGGAGCATCCGTGGTTCGAGCTCACAAGCCTGGCAGCATCTGACAGAAGCGCGGGAAAGAAGTATCGTGAGGCTGCAAAATGGAGGCTTGAGAGCGAGCTGCCGGATGAGTTCGCAGATATGACCGTTGTCAGGGTCGATCCGAAAGAGGTCGATGCTGATATAGTATTCTCAGCACTACCATCTGATGAAGCGAAGAAAGTTGAGGCGGAGTTTGCGGAGGCCGGGTTCGTCGTCGCCTCGAACACCGCGACGAACAGGATGGTTCCGGACGTTCCTCTTCTGATACCGGAATGCAACCCTGATCACATAGATCTCATAAAGGTCCAGAAGGAGCGGAGGGGCTGGGAGGGTTACATCACAACGAACCCAAACTGCACCACCATCATGTTTGCACTCACGCTCAAGCCGCTGATGCAGTTCGGCATAGAGAGCGTTCATGTCGCGTCGATGCAGGCGGTCAGCGGCGCCGGATACGAGGGAGTGCCATCCATGGCGATCCTGGACAACATCATACCATACATCGCAGGCGAGGAAGAGAAGGTTGAGACAGAGGCCCAGAAGATCCTGGGAAGGTTTGATGGGGAGAGGATAGTTCCGGCTGATTTCACTGTAAGCGCGAGCTGCCATCGTGTTCCTGTCATGGACGGACACACAGAGGCTGTCTGGGTCAGGATGAAAGATGATCCCACGCCGGCTGAGGTCAGGCAGGCCTTCCTGGACTTCAACCCCGGGCTGGACGATCTCCCGACGTCTCCAAAGAAGGCCATAATCGTCAGGGATGAGCCAGACAGGCCGCAGCCAAGGCTGGACAGGAACGCCGGCAGGGGTATGTCGGTCTCTGTGGGGAGGATCAGGCCCGGCATCAGGTACATCTGCATGGGCCACAACACTATACGCGGTGCAGCGGGAGCGAGCATACTGAACGCCGAGCTTCTCCACAAAAAGGGTCTGCTCTGAATGCTGCTCGTAGCCTGGGAGTCGACAGGAGCCTGCAACCTGAACTGCAGCTACTGCAGGGCGTCTGCAGAGCCAGTGCCATCTGCAGATGAGCTCAGCACTGGTGAGATAAAAGGTCTGATAAGAGAGATGGCTCCCCTCGGAGCGATGCTGATAATCTCCGGAGGCGAGCCTCTGCTCCGGCCGGATGTCTTCGAGGTGGCGAGATACGCAGCCGATTCCGGGGTCAGGGTCTCTCTCGCCTCAAACGGCACGCTCATAACACCTGAGATCGTGGACAGGATTCTCCTCTCAGGGATCTCCAGGGTGAGCATCAGTCTTGATGGCGCGAGCGCCGGGACTAACGATGCCACACGTGGAAAGGGCTCATTCGATCTGGCCCTCAAAGGCATGCGGGCTCTGAGTGGAAGGGTCGAGTTCCAGATCAACATGACAGTGACACCGGTAAATATCAATGAGCTTGATCCTCTTTTGGACCTCGCAGAGCGGGAGGGCGCGGCGGCTGTGCACATATTCTTCATGGTCCCCACCGGCAGGGGCAGAGACGTCGAGAGCATCTCTCCTGAGATGCAGATGTCCCTTCTTGAGAGAATTGCATCAGAAGAACGATCGATCGAGATACGCCCCACGTGCGCGCCGCAGTACGGCAGGGTGCTCCTGGGGAGGAGATCGCATGGGCGCAGCGCCGGAGGCTGCATAGCAGGAATCAGGTTTGTCTTCATCTCGAGAACCGGAGAGATCTTCCCATGCGGCTACTTCCCCCTGTCCGCGGGCAGCATACGCGAGCGTTCATTCTCAGAGATATGGAGCAGCTCACCGCTTCTGAACGATCTCAGGGAGCGAAAGCTGAAGGGCAGATGCGGGAGCTGTGGTTATGTAAGAACCTGCGGCGGCTGCAGAGCTCGGGCATACGCGCTCACCGGTGATTATCTGGGAGAGGATCCGACATGCGCCTGGAGGGGATCCATTGGATGAGATCGATCTGAGGATCCTCGCAGCGCTCCAGGAGTCTTTTCCTCTTGTTGAGAGACCCTTCATGGAGCTCGCGGAGAGCCTGGGCATCGAGGAGGATGAGCTCATAAGAAGAGTCTCAAGGCTGAAGGAGCTCGGGCTCATCCGCAGGATCGGGCCGATTCTGGATCTGAGACGTCTCGGTATGATCGGGGTTCTCGTCGCGATGAAGGTATCTCCTGAAGATGCGGATATCGTGAGCTCTGTCGTGAACGAGTACGATGAGGTGTCGCACAACTATCTAAGGCCAAACGATAGCGGCTACAATCTGTGGTTCACGATATCCGCGCCCGCAGAGCGTGTTGATGAGATTATATCGGAGATAAGGAGCAGGACGGGGCGCAAGATGCTCGTGCTCCCAACCATCAAGATTTTCAAGATAGGAGTCAAGTTTGACATCATTTGAGGAGGTTGAAGATTTGGATAAACCTGTGCTCATTGATTTCTTTGCCACGTGGTGTGGCCCCTGCAGGATGCAGACGCCGATAATGGAGGAGCTGGAGAAGAAGTACGGCGGAAGGATAGAGATCAAAAAGATAGATGTCGACAGGAACATGGAGCTCGCGAACAGGTACAACATCATGGTGGTGCCGACGATAGTCCTTGAGAAGGACGGCAAGGAGGTGCGCCGCTGGCTGGGCGTCACGTCCAAAGAAGAGCTGAGCAGCGCGATCGATGAGATACTCTAGGAGGCGGTCGCATAGGTGCGCGTAGGATCCATGATCTGTTCAGAGAGCTCGGGGTATTACCCATAAGAAGGCTGAACGGCAACGGCAACCCTGCTCCGCACCTCTCGCTGCTCTTCGACGACCACAAGTTCTCCGTGGACACCAGCAGGGTTCCAGGCTGCGACCAGCCGGATGCATATCTCATAACACATGCGCACAGCGATCACCATGGAAGCTCTGCGATGCGGTCGCCGAGGGCGATAGCATCCCGGGAGACGGCACTGGCTCTTGAGATCCGGCATAATAGAAGCTATGCGGGCAGGAGCTTTGTGGTCGGGGAGGCGCTGGATGTCAATGGCGTCGATCTGAGAACGTATCCCACAAGGCACACCATAGGATCATCGGCGTTTTACTGGGAGAACAGCCTGGGCGTCAGGATACTCGTGACAGGGGATGTGAAGGACTACAGATCCCTGCCAAAATGCGATCTTCTCGTTGCAGAGGCTAACTACGGGGATCCATGGGACTCGTCCTGCATATTCGATGATGATCTGAACGGATTCTGGGAGGCGCTCAGCTCAGGATCGTCTTTCGGCGCATATGCTTTTGGCAAGGCGCAGCGTGCGGTGTCTCTGATAAGAGCCATGGGATTCAGCGATCCGATCGGCATGGACGATGAGGGGAGAAGGCTCACAGAGGCTCTGATGCCAGATGCCGGCGATATCATTGACTTCCGGGATTGCGATGGCGTATCTGTCGTGACCCCAAAAAACCTGCCGCTTGTGCGCTCGCCTGAGAGGTACATGCTCACCGGAAGGGCGGATGCCTCATGGAAGCGTATACGCCTCAGCGACCACCTGGATTTCCGCGGGATAATGAGAATGCTCGACCATGTATCCGCTGAGGCTGTTATATTCTACCATCCTGCAGGCGTCAGGTCGAGACTTCTCGCGCACTACCTCAGAACCACAGGGTGCGCCGCGATATCGCTCGACGAGATCGATCTCTTCGAGAAGAGAATGTGAGAACACATATCCTCATCTGATTTCGCTCGAAGAGCACTGAGTGCTCTGAATGCGGGAGAGCAGCGGCATCGGAGATGTTAATGTTCCGCTCCATTCCGCAGCTCGAACCCGATCTCGCAGCTCTCATCTCCGCTGCAGATCCTTCTGCCCCTTCTGGGAACGATCCCGTCGCCGAACTCTGATGCCCAGACCTCCAGCTCGCTCCAGCATATCCTGGATCCGACGCGCTCGTTCAGCTCAGCCCTCCCCGCACGGACCATGATCTCATGCCATGGGCATCTGGTCACCACGAACCTCGCACCTCTCCCATCACATGAGCTCTCGAACTCGAACTCCTCCAGGGAGAGCTTCGCTGCGAAGCACCTCGTGAGAGATTCCAGGCCCTTCGACTCATTCATCATCGACTTCAGGGCTCTCGCCTGTATCTTCGGCATCACCCTCCACACATCATCATCTATCTCCAGAGCGGTATCGAAGCCATAGCGCTCCTCGACCTTCATGAACCACAGGCCGTCGACGGCTCTGTAGCTGCGTTTGAAGTACTCTATGACATCCCACTCATCAAGCTCAGGCCCTGCATCCATGGAACCACCAGCCTGATTCATATCACAGATCAAAAAGAAGTTAACGCCCGGATGCGCTGTATCGGGAGCAGATGCTCTCAGGCTGTGAGATCTGAGAGTGGAAGGAACGGCATTCACTGCCTGGCACTGGACGGATAAAAGTGGCATGCTGTCGATCTCAATGGCAGGATCTCGAGACATGCTCCTGGTTCGCGCCGCAGTGCTTGCCGGCTTTCTGTGACGCGCGGTGGTCACGGCTCTATCCTGTCGTTTCTGAGCTCCTCCAGGGCATTTCTGTCCATGCGTATCTCGCTTATCTCCACAGCGCCCAGCGAACAGATGAGCTTCGAGAGGGACTCTGAGACTGAGATGCCGAGATCTGCATACCGGCTTGATATCACGAGAGACAGGGCCCAGGCTGTGTTGTATGCTGACCACATCGCGTAGATCAGATGAACAACAAGCTCATCCACACCGCCCTCTATCCACGGGCCCTCTGCAGTCGGCCAGATTATCCTGGACCGCATGACGGTGGGATCCTCGATCTCCACCTCGAAGACTATCAATCCATCCACACTTCCATCCCCGGGATGCTCAGACGGCAATCTACCAGAGAAACAGACCGGTCCGGTGCACCCCCATGATATTTAAGGCGTCATCGGATTTAACCCTTGGGGATGGTCATGTCGGTGATCTCTGGAAAGGATGCGTTGAGATTCCTGGAGTCGTTTGCAGACCAGGAGATCCAGGAGCAGATATGCGGCGTGGATCTGACCGCCAGAAGCATCGAGCGGTTTGTGTCGTCGGGATCCATCGACCTCGACAACACCGAGCGCAGACTCGCACAGACCGAGGCGGTTCAGTTTGATGGTGATGGATGGGCATTCCTTGAGCAGGGTGCGTATCTGGTGACGTTCAATGAGATCGTCAGAATGCCAATGGACATGATGGCATTTGCGCTTCCAAGATCGAGCCTTCTGAGATGCGGGGCGAGTCTTTCTGCTGCGGTGTGGGATCCCGGATACAGTGGCAGATCCCAATCGCTTCTCGTTGTCCACAATCCCAGTGGGATACGAATTAAAAAGAATGCGAGGCTCATGCAGCTCGTCTTCATCACCATGAAGAGCGCAGCAGACAGAGCCTACAGCGGAGCCTACCAGGGGGAGAACATCTAGACTATCCTGGCAGTGCTGATAATCTGTGATGTTGTGTTGCTGTCCAGCATGGACAACAGCATTATGTAGCTGTCATCTCCCGCATGCCACACCGCAAGGTATGCATCGCTGCCCGCAAGGGTGCCTGAAGTGAACGTCATGTTGTGCACCACCACAGGCGCCCCGTAGTAGCTGGAAGCAGTCCAGTTTCCGGTCTCCTGCCCCTCCTTGGTGGCCTCGATCATCAGCGCCACCGACATTATATCCAGGAATGATTCCTTGCTCAACATTTTCAGAATATCATCATATGGTGTGAAAACCACCGCATCTGCTTTACCGGACTCACCAAATATCGTGAAGTTCTCCATGAAGATGCCAGAGGACGTATCGATGTCGCCGGTATTGATGTAGTAACCTTCTCCAGGATCGACAACAAGAGTTCTCTCCTCTGGAATGATGACCTTCGCGTCAAGGGCAGCCGAGCATCCAAGCAGAGCAAAAACCGCTATTATTATGGTCAGTCTGTTCACGATCTCACCCGCTTTATCTTAAAGATTTCCAAAGATGTGCTCCGAATAAGACAGAATAGCTGCCTGTCTTCGGGAGCGAAACTAATGATAAATGTTATGGCGATGATGTTGGAAGTCCGGCCCTTTAGGACCGGGATATCCACATCCTATTTACCATTCCCACTTTGCGTCCGTTATTCCCAGTGCCTTGAGCTTCTCCTTCAGCTTCTTACCCTCTTCCTCTGTACTAAAAGTCTGCTCTACCTTTTTCCCACTTTTATCTGTATATGTCACTTTCAATGATATCCCCTAACTAAGTTCCACCTCATCGCTTAATAAATTTGTGCTGAGACTCTATCCTCACCTATAAGTGCGGATAAACGAAAAAGCAATCGCTCTTATCCATATGATAACTTACCCATAGAAGTAAATATATAGGAGGCCTGCCTATTCCAAACTCAAAGAAGGTCGACCCCCTCTCTTGCAAAACGCCAACGCTCTTATCCATTTGATAACTTGTTCGCAGAGGTACTGGTCCTGCTATGCTCTCGTTTCGACTTATCTTCGACTGAGTCGAAGGCCTGGCGGGCGAACTGGTGGATTCAGCAACCGGCTGGATGTCCTTCAAGTTGCTGAATGCATAAGAGCGAACGCCAAAATCACCAGATGAACACGATACCTCTGGCCTTGGGCTCAACTCAGCATGTTCAACTCAGCAGGTATTTCTGCCCCATCTCAGGGATGGTGACCTCTGAATCGAACTCGGTTCTGATTGCCTCTGCAAGTGCTCTGGTTGCTCTTGGCTCTCCATGGTTGAGGAAGACCTTGTCCGGGAACTGCCTGAATGAGCGCAGCCAGCTCAAGATCTCCTTTCGGCCGGCGTGGGCTGAAAATGCATCCATTGATGTGATCTGGGCTTTAACATCCAGGTCCTTATCCAGTATACGGATCTTCCTCGCCCCGTCCAACAGCCTTCTACCTATCGTTCCATCAGCCTGATAACCTACAAAGAGTATTGTGGAGTCCTTCTGCTCCAGATTCTTTATCAGGTGATGCAGAACCCGGCCGCCGGTGCACATTCCGCTTGCTGAGATTATGATGCGAGGCCCTCTGTGATCGTATATGGCCTTAGACTCATCCTGCGATCTTGTGTACTGGATCCCAGGAAACTCAAGCGGGCTATCGCCACTTCTCAAAAGAGAGAGCGTCTCCTCATCAAAGCATTCTGGATGACGGGCGTAGATCTCAGTTGCAGAGATCGCCATCGGACTGTCGACAAAGCAGCTCACCCCACTAAGCACTCCCTTTTCAGCATATGGATTCAGCTCGTACAGTATCTCCTGCGTCCTCCCGATGGCAAAGGCTGGAATGACAACGTTCCCGCCCCGCTCTAGAGTCTCAAGAATGATATTCAGCAGTATCTTGCCTCTGTCGGCGATATTCCCATGATCCATATCGCCATATGTGGATT
This sequence comes from Methanothrix sp., assembly GCA_029907715.1. Lineage (NCBI taxonomy): Archaea > Methanobacteriati > Methanobacteriota > Methanomicrobia > Methanotrichales > Methanotrichaceae > Methanothrix > Methanothrix sp. The sequence goes on along the minus strand of JARYLI010000019.1, from coordinate 19,401 downwards.
CAAGCACCAGCCAATCTGCTGCATCAACCTTTTCAGGATCACGAAGAAATGGAGCACCTGGTCGTCCGAGATCACCACTGAAGACCAGCCTCTTCTTGCCGAACGATAACTCGATCATCGCCGATCCCAGGATATGACCGGCGTCCATGAATCTGATCGAAAACCGACCCAGGTCATGCTCTTTGTTGTACCTGATAGGTGTGAAGTGCCTCATGGCTGCTGCAACATCCTTCTCCTCGTAAAGTGGTCCAGCGAGTGGTCTGCGTCGCTGATCGCTTTGGTGGCTCTCATGCTCTGCTGCCTCCATCATCAGGTGTGCAGAATCCCTGAGCATGATCTCGCAAAGGTCCGCTGTAGCAGCGGTTGAGATGATTTTACCTGAAAAGCCCTTTTTGATCAACAGCGGCACGCGGCCGCTGTGATCGATATGTGCATGCGTGAGGATTAGCACTCTTATCGAGCGAGGATCATGACCGAAGTCCGCCTGGTTTCTGGATGCCTCATTGCCCTGAAAGAGACCTGCATCAATCCCGACCCGCATGCCCCCTGCATCCAGAACCATGTGCGAACCTGTAACACCACCCACTGCCCCGTGAAACTCTAGATTCATCTTTCCAGCGTTGTTTCTGTTCCAAAATTAAGCTTTCGGCACTGATATATCCAATACACTCCCATCCATCTGATGACCTGGCCGAAGAGACACCAGTCGTCCTATGCGCTCGTTTCGACTTATATTCGACTGCGTCGAAGAGTTTCGATGAAGTCGAAACTGTCAAAACCCATCGACGTAGTCGAGGGCCTGTCGAGCGACTGGGTGCATCCAGCAACCAGCCTGCACGACCTCAAAGTTGCTGAATACATAAGACCGCGGGCGACGCTCTTATCCATTTGATGACTTGCCTGAAGGAGCACGGGTTGTGGTATGTGTTCTTGGCAAATGAATAAGTGCTTTCAGCAACCACGTTGCATGCTATACAAGTTGCTACGCATGGAGCGAGGCTGAATTATGGAGGCATAGGATGGCAAGGATCGCAGCAGGTGTCTGCGAGCATATCGGCATGCGTGAGGTGATGGAGGATGTGCATGCAGTTCGTGATCACCCAGGTTGCTTCGGTGCCGAGGTCTTCGACGGTCATTACGGCCCACTCGCCGCCCGGACTGCAGCCGCGTTTTTGACCCCATGCTTCTGGTCACTCCGTTCTATGGAGGCGAAGAAGCCCGAGGAGGCGCGCCGGTCGGATCTGGAGCTCCTGAGAGAGGCATACCTGAGAACGGACGAGGCCATAATCGCCCGTGGGATCCTGGGGGGCGCCGCTGCTGCCACACTCCTCCTGCTTGGAGCGAGGTTTCTCGCTGCCAATGTGGGCGATGCGCGAATAGTTATCGGCACTGCCGGCGGCAGCAAACTCCTTACCATGGACCACAGGCCGGAGCTGCCTGAGGAGACGGCCAGGATCGAGTCGCTGGGCGGCCGGGTGATACATCTCGACATTCCCAGGGTCCAGGGAGAACTGGCCATCAGCCGCGCACTGGGCGATGCCCACCTAAAGCCATATGTGAGCGCAGAGCCGAGGATTGTCGAAGGTGTGCTCGGAAGGGAGAACGACTGGGCTGTCCTGGCCACCGATGGCATATGGGATGTGATCTCACCCGCTGAGGCGATACTCGCATCAAGAAAGAGCAGTGACCCACAGGAAGCTGCAGAGCTGATCGTCTCAATCGCATGCTGGCGGGGAGCGCACGACAACATGACAGTCATAGTCCTCGATCTCCGGGGCTGCACCATAGAACTGACGCGGGGCTCCATGGAGATCTCTGTTATTCACGAGGGGTAGGTGGCATAGATGATACCATCAGAACGCAAGTATTAAGAGTTTGAGGGATAGAAAGAGCCTGCAGGATATAACTGGCCTGAAGCTGGGGCCCGGCGATGCTCTGGACGGGCGGGTGAATCTGCTCCACAAATCGCTACATTCTCGCTACGAGAAGAACAACTGGAACATGGGGGTGAAACTGTAGCTAAAAAATTCAGCAGCAAGTTGTATAGAGCAGCTAGAATTCTGAACGATATAGAGACAGTTGCCTCAGGTGATCCGAAGAAGATAACGCGCCGTGCGAAGAACAAGCTGCTGGGCAGGTTGCTGCGAAAGATCTGGTGAGCCGGCTAAGGAGCAAAACATTTTTAGTCACTATCTCACAGTCTCTCCTGATGGGTGACATCGTCCTTTCACACTTCGACGTCAGGGTGAGATTCGAGTCTGATGCGGATCTCGCCCGCTGGCCGGGGGATGTGCTTCGGAGCGGATTCGGGGCGCGCCTGAGGGCGCTCGTCTGCGCAGGCCGCCCAGGACCCGGCGCGCCCAGAGACTGCACCGGCTGTCAGCTCGCAGGCGTATGCGTCTACGATTTCTTCTACAACAGCCGTCCTCCGGAGGATGCAATGGTTCTCAGGAGGCAGCGTGACATCCCCAGGCCGTTCGTCTTCGACCCCCCACTGCCGGGCAGATACTCTGCAGGATCCACAGCAGGGTTCGGGTTCACACTCATCGGTCGCGGTATCGATCACATGCCCTACTTCCTGGTGGCCCTCAGGAACCTTGGAGAGAGCGGGATGAGCCGCGGCTACCAGCGGGGCTATGGCAGATTCACCATGGAATCGGTCGACTCGATCGGATACGGCACGCGGGTTAACATATTCTCCGGCAAAAGGGTCTTCAACAGAGCTATAAGGCTGAGCTACGGGGAGATATTAAAAGGATCAACGGATCACACCGGAGAGCTCACCATTCGCTTTCTCACACCAGTCCAGATTAAGGAGAACGAGCAGTTCACTGCGATCCCGACATTCCGAGGCCTCATCTCCAGGTTGCTCTTCCGGGCAAATGCGCTGGCCGAGTTCTATGGGTATGGAATGCTGTACGATAACGATACCGTTCTCTCGCTCCTTGGAGAGTGCAGATCCGTTACGGTAACAGGCGCCCGCATCCAGGATGTGAGAGCAAAGAGGTACTTCCACAGGCAGCGGATAAAGATGCACACCCTCCCACCATTCTTCAGGGGCGAGATAACATACAAAGGCGAATTCTCCCGCGACATCATGGCCCTCCTCGAGCTTGGCAGGCTCATCCATGTGGGGAAGATGGCCACGTTCGGGAACGGGCTGTATGAGGTTGTGGTGTGAGGTCAAAATCTTCAGCAATGCAAAAGAAGATTCGAGTATTGCGAAATAGCACCAGACAGGTGGGGTGATAGATGATACGTTCTTTCGTTCGTCCGTTCTCTTGATAAACCGCGCTCAAAGCATAAGTCCAAAATCCTCGCTATAGTTTGCTTCCACAACCCAGGTCCAGTTTGGATCTATTTTATAAGCCTTACCTGCATCCCGCAGGCGAGAAAATTGCACCCAACGCAATGGAACAAGAAGCTGGAGGGCCTCAAGCGGTTGATCTTCAATAAGTCGCCGATATTCTGGCTCAAGATCCGCTGGCAGGACCTCAATACTGTCAAATGCCTGGTAGAATGCCTCTTCTAATTGCTCGTCCGATTCGAATGCCCGCAACGTGGACAAGCAACTTTCTTTAAACTCATCAAATGCCTGTTGATACCTGCTACTCCAGCGCTGCGCGATTGTCTCTTGATATACCTCGTTTAACCAGTCAGAGATGCGTTCTTCGTCAATCATCTGGTCGGCGTTCTCCGATAACACCCTCAACGCCGCTTGCACCAAGTCTTTATCGTAGATGCCTTGGCCATCGGATGGTTCGGTGAATACACATACTGGAGCCCGCCCCTTCAGACGACGTCTGTTGATTCGGCCAAACCGCTGGATAAGTGCCTCCAATGGGGCCGGGTCAGTGTAGATCACATCCAGATCAATGTCCAAACTCACCTCGACAACCTGGGTCGCAACAAGTACTATGGGCTTCCGTCCACGTGATTGCGATCCAGTCGCCTCTCGCACGATTATCTCTTTGCGTAGCCGGTCCTTGCTGTTGAGACGACTATGTAGAAGAATGACTTCAGTTCGGTTACCTAGTCTATATTTCATCTCCATGTAAGCTTGCTGTGCGCGCTTCACGGTGTTACAGCATATCAGCACTGACTGCCCAGACTCTATAACTTCGGCTATGTGCTCTAGCCAATGCTCTGTCAGTAAATCGCCATTAATCAGTTGCAGCTGATGCCGACGAAATCGAGCAAACAACTCCGGCGTGGCCCGAATAAAAGTGTACTCTCCCAACGCATTGGACAATTGCGATTGAAGCAAGCCTGGCAGCGTTGCTGACATCACAAAAAATCGAGCTCCAAAATGTTTACGCAGGAACTCTACCGCACCCAGAATCATCGCCAGCCGATCAGGCTCATAGGCGTGAACCTCGTCCAAGATGAAAGCTGCATTAAAGAAATCGCTTAGTGAAGCTTCATAACTCTTCAGTCGGTAGAATGCTTTGAGGATTTGATACGGGCTGAGCACTCGTACTGGGAAGTAGTTCAGTCGTACCAAATTCTTGGTCCACCGTGCTGCACGAGCGGCTTGCTGTGGGGTGTAGTCTTCGTCCAACCAGTGCCGATAGAGGGCTAATATGCTTCGGCTATGTTCCAGACCCACCTGGTCAGGAAAAGCTCTTTCGTTGAGCCGATCGTACATGGCATTCATGCTGGCCTGGTATGGCAGCGTGTAGAACAGCCGAGGTACCGGTTGCCCCCCTTCGGCCTGTGCGCATGCCCACAAGAGAGCAGATTCAGTCTTGCCACTGCCAGTCGGGGCTATCAGCACTGCAGATCCACGTGTTGCGGCACATGCCTTCTGGTGTGGGTATAGAGTACTTTCATTGATTTCCAGCCTCGCCAGCAGATCAGCTGGTCTTGCCGGCAGTGGAGCTGGCGATTTGCCCATGTGGGCTGATGCCAAGTGGTCAGATGAGATCATGTAGCCACGTAATGCCAGAGTGCCGATGACTAATCTGCGCTCATCGCTATGGTTGAGGTTCTTTAACCATTTGCGATATATTCGCAGCCAGTATCGGATGCGCATTGCTCCATGCTCCCGTATGTTTCGCAGAGCGTCAGTTTGTGATGGTAGGGCAGGCAGCCGGATACCGACATCTCTCAAGCCCAGTGCCTCAATCCATGATGCTGGGCACTCATTCAGCCAACGCCAGAGGCCTATTATTGCTCCATCATCGATCTCTTCCACCCGTGCAGCCAGTGGATCCTCATCAGGATCCCTCGGATCCATGTACATACGACCGATCACATCGGCATCTTTGTGATGCGATACAATAGCTGCGGCAATCCACCTCAGTTCTTCATCTGATGCAGCATCAGAGAGCCAGTCTAAAAAGGCCAGTGATAGCACTTCATGGCGATGGGGCCATCTCGGACCACCACGTAAGAGCTCCTGGAATCCCCTGGCTGCCTTGCCGAAATCGTGCAAGAAACATGCCCAGAACAGGCAGTTCCACAGGCTTGGAAAGCCAATCGCTTCAGGCAGACCTGGTCTCAGAGAGATCACATCAGCAAGTCTTTCCAGCACATGCCATGTGTGTCGTGCTAGGGTTTCTGCATGCCCACTCTCTCCTTTACTGGAGCTTTTAGCCCATAGGACTTCTTCCAGCCAGTCAGGCCATAAAGGGGTTGTCATTGTACTCGCCCACAAACGTATGGAAAGCAAGCCCTAGGTGAGCTCCATTTATCTCTGGCGAGGTTGGGTCAACCCAGAACTCGGTGTCGTTTGGCAGATCCCCAAACTGCAAGAAATTCTCGCTGTGTACCCGTCGTTTCAGTACCACGTAGCGGGCGAATGTGGCAGCACGACCCTGTGCATAATCCAAGAAGCGTGGCATAAGGACCACATAGCCTTGGGCAACTTGCAAAGCCATGCGATATGGTAACAACGTATGCTCGAAGTAGGCGCGTTTGGCCCGCACCAAATCTATCACGCTTACGTTGATATAGGTGAAGAGATCCTGCGATCGTCCAAGCACTACTGTGTACCGAGGACTGCGAAAAGCAGGCTCCCACTCAGGGCGATTGATATAGAGCATAAGACGCGGCTGAAAGAGCACGGTGCGTTTGAATGGATTCACTTCCCCTTCCAGTACCTTTGGCAAAGATGTTTTGGGTAGCTTGCCACTTGCCGGTACCACTACATGAACATGTTCTATGTCATCGAATGAACCCTGGTGGGTGAAGTGGTAGGCAAACTCCACACCTTCTGGTGAGACCCACTCCCCAAGAGCGCTGCAGATGTGACCATAGATGGTTGCTGGTGGCGGCATCTCGAAAGTGGGGTGAACGCCATGCATGAAATGTGGATAGCGGAAGGACGTAGTAAGCCCCTCCGCCACCACTTTGAGAACGCGCATGGTAACCTCCTTGATATTGCAGAACGGATCTTGGCGTTAATCAAGCCATTGCGCATTTTCAGGCTTTTTGAGGGTCTCAATGAGTGCACTGAATGCCTCTCGTGGATGGCTTATCTTTATGCGGTTATTCTCTGCTTGGCGTACGAACTCTTCCAACCTAGCGCGCTCCTCATCTAAGTATCCACGCACCCAGCCAACATAGACATCAGAAAGGATATCGTCACTGAATACTGTCAGTGCTTCATTCAACGCCTCAAGCTTGAGTTCTGGCAATCCGCGCGAGTTAGCGCCAATGATACGTCCGAAGGGATGATTGCCCCCCCTGGTCACGGCCAGCACGACAAGCGCTGGAGAAACATCAGTGTAATGGAGGGCCTGCTTGGCGCCGCCTTCCAGCCTGGCCATACCCTTAAACAGGGTTGTTATGCGCTTAAGACGTTCTTCAAGCGTTAATCGGTATGCACTCACATCCTCTAACTCCTCCAGCCCGACTTTCTTTGCTTCCTCGATTCTGGAGTCGTCCAGGTTGCGAAAGCCCGTTTTCTGGCGGTACCAGAAGGTACCACAAGCGTGTAAGTCCAGAGAGAACAGACCTTTTAGTGTGGCACGGTAAAACTGACTGCTGTAAGGTACAGGATCACCATCGTGCCGGCTCATAGACTCCCAGTCTTCCACAATGTTGACAGGTGCAATGGAGACGAGAGTGCTTACCCGGAAGGGCGAAGCCCTTGTTATCGTATCACTGGTTGGTGTCTCAGAAGAACGTGATTTATCCGCTCCACGTTGCTCTACAGCCTCCTTCTTCGTGGAAGGTGCTCGCATATACCCGAACAGGTCATCGTCCCAGTAGCGAATGGGGTTGGCATCAGTGTATGCCACCTTTTGTTCACGCCAGATTGGAGCGGCTTTCCAATCCGGTTCGGTTTGTTCCAGTGTAGTCCGCAACCAATAGCGGAAAGCCTGTGCTGAGACGTAAGGATACGTGCCCTCTCGAGTACGGATCACTTTTACCCCAACAACATTGTCGAATAATCTACCTGGAACATTTCCAAGGTTGTTCAGTGCCGAAGCCGGCGCATCAATCAGAAACAGTCCAGTTACGAATGCCATGCTAATCCCCTTAATGTTTGTGAGTGGTATTGGATCATGGAGTAGTTTCTAGCTCTTCGGAGATCTCCGGAACCGCCTCTGGCTGGCTGCCAAGCCATCCTTTTTGATACAGTTGCTCCACCATGCGGATCAGCACCAGATCGCGTGCCAATCGCCAGTCTGATCGCGCTATTTCATCGCCATTTTCAAATATTTCAATATAGGGGTCGAACTTGATAAGTGGGCTTTTTCCCTTCTGCACACAAGCCAGAGTGGCTCTGATGAGGTTTGTTCGGAAGTAATCGTAACGCGGCTCGAAGAGAGCTGCAAAGAACTTTTTATCGTTCTCCTCGAACACGTAGTCTGCCAGGCGATCGGCCAACGTTCGTATTTGATCTATGCGATCTTTTTCCATGTTCATTATCCTCCTCAAGAACAGTTCAGTGAGTTTCCATGAGACGAGATTTGCTTCGTCTCTGAGCGAGTACGTGCGACGCGGGTCGCCTTCAAAGCGTGTACGAACTGGGATGCGGAGGAAGTAGCAGCGTAGGAACTGTCGTGCGTTCTCCGGTAATTGTAATAGGTCTTCATACAACACATTCCTTTGGTGTTGTGTATCTTCTTGTATTTCTTTCTTCTTTTTATTTTTGGGTATCGAAACCCACCAGGCCCTTTGAACGAGGGCGTTCCATTCCGTTTTATAATCTGGGCTCACGACTTGGCTCAGAAAGTCGGTGATCTCCAAAGGCAGATGGTATATATCTAGAGACGGTGTCGAGCCGAGGTTGCTTAGGTGGTAAGCCGTTACCGAGGAGGGGCGGCGCTCAATAGACTCATCTTGTCGGCTCTGTTCTATATCCAGCAAGGTCTCAATGAAAAATGTTCTGGCCGAAGCTCCTGCCTCTGGTAACTTCTTGCTACCACCTTGTTGCGCCAATGTAATCGCTTTGCGATTGTGCTCTAGAAACTTGGCTGCAAACTCGTAAGTGAGATCTGGGTTATCAGAGTGTACAGCAAGCAGCCTGCCGTTACACTTGGCACAGCCCAGTGGAAATGCTTGGATGGCTAGCAAAGCCTCACCAGATACAAGCAGCCCTGCATTACCCCAAGGAAAGAAGTTGATGACGTTCTCTCCGGTGATGAGAGGGATATGCTGGCGAAAGGCCCTGCCAGGTGGGAGTTTATCTGAGAACGCTACACCTACTGCTGGCTTTCCTGTAAACACACAACTCTCCTTTAACTTCGGGGTATCTGCCTTGTAGCCGTACAGGACGCGCTTTGCATATTCATCACGTTTTTCTGGCTTTTTGTTGAATGCCGGCTGTGTGAAGCCAGAATTCGGAAAGGCGACCGTCAAGAAAGTCTTGAGTGGATCCACAACATACTGCCTAGCCATGAAATCGGCTACCTTATCAAGATCGGTTTCCGTGAGTGAAGCAGGGTCGCGTTTCTTTACGAAAGCTGCAATTGTGGCAATCCCCACATCTACCAGTGGATGTCCTGTATAACTGAGCATGGTTTTCCTCTTTCCGAGATCATTTACTTCTGGTGCTCTCTTTCAGGTTGCTTTAGCTTTATTATCTTCAACTAGAGCAATCCACTATATTGCATGGCTACTCTTGTCGGGTAGCGCAAACCAACCCTCCCGAATTAGCGTTAGAGCGATACTTCCGTGGATAATTTCCTCTTCCACATCCCCTCACGCCCGATCTCGAACCACTCCGTATCCTCCACCAGTGTGCCAGGCTCCCAGCAGACTGTGGCTCTGGTCAGCTCGCATCCAAACGCATCGCTTTTCCTGGCATCTGTCCGTCTCCCCACCAGAGGCTCTATCATACCTCTTCCTCTTAAATCATTTGCGGGCGTGTGGGCCAGAATGGGCTCAGCCTTCCCGACCCTAACCAGTGGGCGTTCGCCCTCGAGGTTGTATCTCTCCTGACCAGTCTCGATCTTTTGGAACTTCAGGCAGCAGAGCCGTCCAAACCCGTAACGCCGTTCGCCGCCGATCTGCAGATCGTTCAGCCACTTGCGCCATTTTCCTACATCGCCCACAACCGCTTTCGCGATCTCGTCCAGAAAGACCTGGCCGCCGATGATTGTTCGCATGCCATCTTGAGCATACGGGGTGATGAACTCCACCTCATGCAGACTGCCATCTTCTGCAGATGTGGTCGCTGCATCCAGGGCGGTGGTGACGTGGGCACTCAGGTAGCGGCGCTCGAATTCAGCAACGTTGTAAGGTCCGTATTTCAGTTCCCCGGCATAGGCGGGCGAGAGCATTATGCCTTTCTCCTCGATGAACCAGTAGCTGAAGGCAAAGTGCTCTTCAACCCACTTGCCAACTCCGGCATAGTCTCCCTCTGGGACGTCATCTGTATGAAAACCGCGACGTGTGAGCGTCTCGGTGACCGCACCCCACAGGTTGCGCGCCGGGATGTAGCAGCGCGTGCGCTGCACGTTACCCACCTTGTGGTAACCGATGTGCATAGGGCTTTGCAGTTCGTATTTAGCCTCATACACCTGCCAGGTCATGCGCACCTCCTATCCCATAGCTTTGGCATGGTACCGGGCGTAGATCAGAGCCTGCTCCAGCAGACGCTTGGCGAGAAGGAGCTGATCCAGGTCGCCGGCGAGGTGTTCACGCACGGCTTTGAGCGGCGGGTCACTGGCACTTTGAAAAGCCTCGATACGTGCCTCTCGAAGAAACGCTGAGGCCTGCTCAGTGAGTTTATCTGCACCTGGTTTTTCGCGTTGCCCACGTGAGTCCTGATAAAGGAAAAACGCATACACGCCATCCTCCTGAAGGACGCCCAGGGACTTGGTGATGTGGTTTTCTGCGTGTTTGTCGATAGCCCTATGGACTTCATCTGCGATCTGCCAGCCGTATTTGGCGCACAGCTGATCAAGATTCACCCCGCTCACCTGTCTCACCTCCTGCATTCAGGTTGAGAACCTTGAGGCGCCCCATGCCGCGCGTGTTCATCCCGCCGATGCCGAGGCACTCGAACAGGGCGAAGCCATTATTCAGGGTTTCTTTCACTTTTTCCTTGCCGCCGTTCTCCTTTAGCGGCTCCTGCCCTGCGATTTGGTAGAACTTCGGATCGCTTACCACAACCTCGAAGTACAGCACGCTGGCGCGGGGGATGGCCTCGTAAGTGTAGAGCGCGCCTTCGGCGGCGGCGCCGGTGGACGGGTCAATGCTGACCGAGGTGCGCACCTCCAGGTTGTCGTTGACTATGTGGCCGAACATCTTATCTGAAACCAGAACGGCGCGGTTGAGAATCTCTGGTGGCACACAAGGGAGTTTAGAATTGTCGAGTGGGAAGCCATCCCCGGCAACCGTAAGCATCAGCCAGCCCAGGTTGAGGCGACCGCTGTGATTCACCCCTTGTGCCACTCGCACCTCGCCATCATTGAGTTCGTTGTAGGGATTTTCCAAATCTTTTACCACATCCTTTAACACCATTGGACAGGTCACCCAGACAGGACCTACAAGAGAATGGACTGGGAAGAGGATCAGCCGAGCATCCGAGAACTGCGCCAGCCCCTGGAAACTGGCGCCGCTGCCCTTGCTGAATCCAAAGGTTACGCAGATGGGGCAGTTGGGTTTGCCACAGTGCCCCTCATATCCGCGGTCCATATCTGCCTGTCCCTGCCCGGCGCAGCGGGGAAACTTGCATGTCTCCTGCATCGCTGCGTAGGTGCGGCATGCTCCAGCGATGCTCGTGCCCGGAATCTTGGGCAGGTTTGTTCCAGGCTCGCGCACGATCGACATGTCCACACGGCCCAAGCGGTAACCGCCTGTGCCGACGTGGATGGGATCGAGCGCGAGGGCGAAATATTTGAGCAATTCAGGTAACATTTCAGTCCTCCTTGAGCTTTTGTTTGAGAATGTGCAGGTAAAGCTCCAGACAGCGGGCAAAACGTTTGCTTACAACATCCTCTGGCGTGATCGGTCTGGGGTTACCATCTTTGTCCCTGCGCTGGAAAAGCCCGGCATCTTTTAGCGCTGTCTCTGCCAGATGCCTGAACTCCTCGCTGTTTGTCCCCCATGCTGCGCCTTTAGCCTCAAGCAGTGCCTGCAGGTTGCGGAGGCCGGTGATGGTGATGCCGCTTTTCCCCAGGTGGTCCCACATATCCATCATATGCGTCAGTTCGTCCAGCAGCATCAGGTGTTTCTCGGGATCAAATTCAAAGCGCTGCGCGCTGTGCTCCAGCCAGAGGTAGGCGAAGCGAGATGGGGTGACCTTCACGACATCATCTTCTTTCAGGTCGCAGACATCCACAAGCCAGTGCCCGTTGTGCTGGAATCGATACTGACGGTTATCCGGCGTGCCATCTGCAAAATATTCCACAAACATATAGGGGTACCAGATGTCACAAGTTTTGTTGTCGCCCATCTTGATTGGGAATTTCATGATCAGCCTGTCCATTCCCTGGGAGAGACGCAGATACTGGTGCTCATGTCCCTCACAATCAGGGCGGCAGCACTCCACCTTCCAAGATTCTTCTTTCAGCAGCACATTCAGCATCCGCCGTGCGGTGTCCATCACCGCCATCAGGGGCATCTTGCGCTGGAAGAAGACCAGGCCAAGGAAGAGCGGCAGACGGTTCTGGACCTTGCCGAACTGTTTGGCGTACTCTTCCCTAATCCTCTTGGCGATCTCCAAAGCATCGATGGCGGGAACGAGGGCAAGGAACTGATCGGGTGAAGACAGAAGCGGCAGGAATGGCGTGTATCGATCTATTCTGTTGCTCGGCTTCTCCAAACTCTGCACAGTAAAGGTGATTTTGTTACGTTGATTATTGGGATCCTTCACGGAGATCGTCTGTCCCTCTTCGAGTTTTCCTGTCAGTTGCAGGTTGATGATGGTGATGAAATGGTTCTTCTCTTTGATCCAGAGCAGGCTGATCGGCTTGCCGTCCACCGTGCCATCGTAGGGGACATTTTCTTCCCAGCCATCCTTCCTGTCGGGAACAACCAGCAAGCGAGTGCAGCGCAGGTCAGAGTGTTCAATGTCTTTGCCGTACGCATGCTTACCAAGGATCTCTTTTTCCACGGTCTCGCTCCAGAACCTTTGGCATGTCTCCCAGACGCGACGCAGACGAGCAGGTGAGGGGTTCTTGGGCGTACAACCGGCAGGATTGTTCGGCTCGGCCCTGACCAGCATCGTCTGTACCAGCTCTCCAGAGAGCCAATCATCCAGGCCGAATTTGCCGACGATGAGCGCTACGCGGCCGTTGGCGTCGGCGATTTCGTCCATCCAGATGGTGCGGTAAGGGTCTTTTTCCCAGTCCTCAATGCGGGAGCGGCGGCGCTTCTCACAGTGCGTACAGGCTTCCCGGCCCTCTTCCATCGGGCGCAGGCGGCAGACGGGACAGAGTTCCCACTTCCCATCGCCAACCTTCTCCCAGTGCTGCTGCCAGCGAATGCCCAGTTTCTGGCCATCGAAGGGCTGCGCCAGGGCCTCCAGCGCCTCTTTACGGGCTTTGGCCAGGATGCCCTTGAGTTGCTCGGTGGCCGTTTGCCCATCCCCCACCGTGACGGCGATGCGCGGGGCGAGTTCGGGTTCAACCTCTTCCACGCGGCGGCAGATTTCCCGCGCCAGGTCGGCGGGCAGGTCGAGGTCGGGGAAGGTGAAGTAAATGCCTGTTGTGTCGCGGTAGACCTCATTGCCGAGCGGGTACTCCTCTTCCACCAGCTTTTTTGTACGCTCGCAGGCCTCCTCTACGGAACGCTGATATCCGAGCAGGTCGGCGATCTTGATCGCCTTGGCGTAGAGGCCGAGCACGTCGAAGTTTACGCGCAAGAGACGCCATTGGGGTTTGTTAATATCAATGTTGCTGCTGAGAAGGAATGTTGCCAGCGCTGTTTTATAGAGTGTAGCCACCGAGAACGAGTGATCCCACAAAGTTACGTCATTAGCTGAGCGCCTAGTCTCCCCAAGCCCACATTGATACGCAACTCGAGCCAGTTGTACAACTCCTGTACGCTCTTCTTCAGGTCTGGCGGGAAAAGCCGAGAGTTTTGTTGCTACTTCGCTTGATAAATTACATCTGACACTGTCTATATCCGCTACGTCAATCCGAGACGTGAGTGTTTCGCTCCCAAAAGCCGTGGCAATAAATGTTTTGTCGAAGGGCTGTTTGGCTTCTTTAGACAAACCCTGATCTTTTGTTGTGCCCTTGTCCGCGCCTGAATCAAAACCATCACAGCGATTTAATAGTCGGACGAGAAACGAACTATGCCTGTGCTTGTCATGGTGCAAAACAAGATCCAGTAGCTGACCGATCTGCTCATTATTTGGAATTCCTGGTAATCGCAGCATATCGCGTAGGGAACGTTGCTTGAGTGCATTCACAAACTGTTTGTCCACAAAGTCTGGCAGCTTTTCGACCGCATTTTCATGCGCAAAATCTTTTGATCGAGATGACGGATAAATAGACATCTGATCGATAAACTGAGTGCTCAATTTCCCAACATCGTGCAGCAGCGCCCCCACTTCCGCCAGGAGGAGTGCCTTGCGGTTGTCTTCCAACGGCTTCAAGCTAGAAACCGACATTGTTCACCTCCTGTGCCAGGTTGCTCAGTCGCGTCAGAGGCTTTTCACCCCTCTGTGTTATCACTCTGCCCCAAATCTCATCTTTTGCCGTCCCGTACCCGCTCGTCCTCTTTGCGGAGAAGCCGTACGTGAGCATCATTGCGCTCATGGCTTCGGCAATCAGCCGCAGGTCATCAGCGGCCTGCTGGCGGATTTCCTCCTCATCCTCTCCAATCAGGTCGAACGGAACGTACAGGAGCGAGAATGTGCCCTTTGCGCCGGCGGGGACGCACTCAAACAGAATCGGATTCGTTCCAACCTTTCTTGCACGATCATGGGGATTGATGATCTCCAGACCAACACAGCAGAAGAAAGTTGGGTAAAACTCCAAACACCCGGCCCGAAAATCTTCATCTTCAACCTTGGGATTACCAAATAATCTGACTATCTCAGGCCGTGTATCATCCCAGTTCTCTGTTCGTCGCAAGGCAGATCGCAAATTGCCTTTCCATGATGATGCACGAATCATGGGTAAGCCAAATACATGATCTGAGGCTACTGGATTGTCAATAATGTATGATGATACATCATCATGGGAAATATACGGTTTGGCAAGTTCGAAATCAAATTGTATAAACCAGGATCCTGACGGCAAAAGATCAAGATCTGGTTTCGGCATGGCAATTTCACGAAGCAATCCGTCTACGTTCCACTTATGAATATCTTGCATTTGATGCTGGATAACCGCTTTTTGCCAAGCCTCACGCAAGTCGTTAGCCACATCCACATCTATCAAGCCAGCCTCTTGATATAATACCATCAAGGCAAAATTTTGATACATTTTGCTCGGAAAATCAACCTGCACACGCTTCAGCAATTCCTTGCGCTGCTGTTCGAATTTTTGCTTCAACAGTTTCTTTTGCTCCCTTCGGGCCCTGCGTATCTCATTCGCACTTTGAACCAACTGGTTAACTTGACTATTATACTGCTGCCAGATGATCAGTGCAAGATCCATCACTGTCCCCCTTATTCGCCAAATAACTCGTTCAGATAATCTTCGACTGCCTCTTCAACTTTTTTAAGCTCCATGGTTGGTGGCACAAAGCCAAATACACGAAGTGTGTAAGTTCCTTCACGACCTTTCCAAGGCATACTGAAGCAAATTCGACTTGCTGAGCGATCCTCATTGCGTCCAGCCCTAGTCTCACCCATCAGTTTGCAAATTTCATTTCTTCGCCACCTTTTTCCTATCAGCCACTGGCGAAAACCAAGTTGTTTTCCCTCAATCGAACCACCTTTGTAACGCAAATCGAAAGCACAAGGAATATAGTCTGATGGCACATCGCCAATGGTGCAGGAGTTCAAAATTGCCCGTATCACTGGATTGACAGGTAGGACATTTTTTAGTATAGATATAAACTGCTGTCGACTAGGATGATCTGGATTGTTGGTGCCTAGTTTGAATGCATCCAAACGGTCTCTCAAATCCCGTTCGGCATGGGAAGTATATGACGTCAAGACAGTTATTAGTTCAACTTGGCCAAAGCCGTGTTGCAACTTTGCGCCCAAACCGCCACACTTGGCTGCAAATTCTAATGTCCAGGCCAGTTGCGAAAAAGCATATTCGTCATCTTTCCCACGCCCAACGAAATCCAACCGAAATTGGCCGGACAGACCATTTGAATCCTGATTCTTGAAAATACGACTTAGCCAACCCTTGTTTGCTTCAAGAGTCGTGTAAAAATGGATTTTTTCGGGATTGAGATTTTCTTCAAAAATCTTGAGTCTGAATAGCCGTGCCCATCCAGTGCATCCGAAAAGATAGCATGCAGCGCAGATTTGTTTTTCCGGTGGCTCAGGCTTTTTCGGGTCGTACTCGCATCGTCCTTCCGCGGTCGGATCGCACGCATACCCGCCCAGGCCACGCACCAGGGCCTCATACCACCAGCGGAGCGAGCCGATCAGTCCCGTTTCATGCAGGCGATCGCAGGTCTGGTCCACGCCGCCGGTCCAGAGTGGCGTCAGCGTTTTGAGTTTGATCTCCATGCAAGCTGCTCCTCCCTCACATCCAGATTGCACAGCAAGCCTGCCAGCTCACACCCCATGGGAATTTTTTGCAACGTTATCTCTTACAACTGTATATATCTTTCGAAAGCTAATGCCCTGAAGCTCCTCCTTTTCCTCGGTATTCGCTTTGCGACACACACATTGATGCGTTGTGATTAGGTCCGGTGCTTTCAGTTCCCTTTTCATCGGGATTCGCCTTGCAACCCAGAGAGCTCTCCCAAGCCGTGGTGTCATAACACAGCCTTTCAGTTCCCTTTTCATCGGGATTCGCCTTGCAACCGAACGATCTCCGCGTCGATCCCGAGACGCTCGAGACTTTCAGTTCCCTTTTCATCGGGATTCGCCTTGCAACAGGTAACGACGCGGAGAGCCGGAAGGCCGATGCGTTTTTCAGTTCCCTTTTCATCGGGATTCGCCTTGCAACAATATGTCAGATGTTTGGAATACCGAGACAGGTGTGATTTTCAGTTCCCTTTTCATCGGGATTCGCCTTGCAACGAAGTTTGCGGGCTTCTTCTCGCGATAAAATCCCCAACTTTTCAGTTCCCTTTTCATCGGGATTCGCCTTGCAACGGATGGAAGTTCAAGCCTCTCGGGCACGGCATGGAGCGTTTTCAGTTCCCTTTTCATCGGGATTCGCCTTGCAACCTGAAGCGTTGGGCAAAGAAAAAAATAATAACAAGAGTTTTCAGTTCCCTTTTCATCGGGATTCGCCTTGCAACTCCGGTGTCGCGAATAATTAGAGCTGTAAAGTGTTATATTTTCAGTTCCCTTTTCATCGGGATTCGCCTTGCAACCAGGCAAAACAGGTACAGCAAACCATAGCAAAAACGACATTTTCAGTTCCCTTTTCATCGGGATTCGCCTTGCAACTCTTCAGCGCTCTTGAATCATATCCGGAAGCTCGAACTTTCAGTTCCCTTTTCATCGGGATTCGCCTTGCAACGGAGTTCTGCGAAAGCGACGATCGTTCCAGGTTGCCTTTCAGTTCCCTTTTCATCGGGATTCGCCTTGCAACTCATGCTCTCCTTCACAATCGGGCCATACGAGGAGACCACTTTCAGTTCCCTTTTCATCGGGATTCGCCTTGCAACGAGCCCGGCGAGTTAGGCGCCGGGCGCAAAAAATTTACTTTCAGTTCCCTTTTCATCGGGATTCGCCTTGCAACCCAGCCGACCGTTGGGGTGTCTGCGACTTTGCCGTTTCGGCTTTCAGTTCCCTTTTCATCGGGATTCGCCTTGCAACAAGCAGCCTGGCGGCAACTTCTGGATAGAAATCACAGAGCTTTCAGTTCCCTTTTCATCGGGATTCGCCTTGCAACTACAAACCCTTACGGGAGATGGAGCGCGAAGTTCGACCTTTCAGTTCCCTTTTCATCGGGATTCGCCTTGCAACGAGGATCTTTCTCGATGACAGCCACTCTCTCCGAACCCTTTCAGTTCCCTTTTCATCGGGATTCGCCTTGCAACAATACTTGGAAAGCTTGGGATATATAGGCGATATCAGGCTTTCAGTTCCCTTTTCATCGGGATTCGCCTTGCAACTGGTGATTCCGCGAGAAAGCGGTATCCAACGATCCCTTTCAGTTCCCTTTTCATCGGGATTCGCCTTGCAACACGAATCGGCCGTGTCGGCATCGAAAAGACATATCCATCCTTTCAGTTCCCTTTTCATCGGGATTCGCCTTGCAACTGATTTTGGCGGGCATCCTTATCTCATATGCTTGCCAGACTTTCAGTTCCCTTTTCATCGGGATTCGCCTTGCAACTTTCAAAGCCAACATTCGTGGAGAACAGTTCAAAAAACTTTCAGTTCCCTTTTCATCGGGATTCGCCTTGCAACTTTTGCAGGTCTGCAATACTATCCAAAATCGTTTGATCTTTCAGTTCCCTTTTCATCGGGATTCGCCTTGCAACAGTATATATAGTTTTCAGTGAGAGAATTAAAATTTTCGCTTTCAGTTCCCTTTTCATCGGGATTCGCCTTGCAACTAACTTCCATAAGGATTTGAATAAGTGGTCGTGTAATAACTTTCAGTTCCCTTTTCATCGGGATTCGCCTTGCAACTGGTGCATTTTCTTGTACACGGTCTCCCCTGTGGGGCTTTCAGTTCCCTTTTCATCGGGATTCGCCTTGCAACGAAGGTATTAAAGGGGCTCGGGAGCGTGGCAAAAGTTATCTTTCAGTTCCCTTTTCATCGGGATTCGCCTTGCAACGTTTCGCATACAAACCCAGATCCGTGACCATCATTTGCTTTCAGTTCCCTTTTCATCGGGATTCGCCTTGCAACACTTTTTCAAACCCGCTTCTCTCGCCAGGGACTTTATGTCCTCTTTCAGTTCCCTTTTCATCGGGATTCGCCTTGCAACGCAACCCGCCAGCTTCTACGGCGGGTACGCCTATATCCTTTCAGTTCCCTTTTCATCGGGATTCGCCTTGCAACCCAGCCTGGCCCGCGCCTCGTCCAGTGTGATAATATGCGCACTTTCAGTTCCCTTTTCATCGGGATTCGCCTTGCAACCGGAGGCGCGTCCTCTCATCCATATTGCCTCAGCTCTTTCAGTTCCCTTTTCATCGGGATTCGCCTTGCAACGTGTACATAGTTCAACATCAGTTAGCTCATGATTTGCCTTTCAGTTCCCTTTTCATCGGGATTCGCCTTGCAACATGAAATTTACCTGCATACCTTAGATGAAATTGAAGACTTTCAGTTCCCTTTTCATCGGGATTCGCCTTGCAACCGAGTCTAATGTAGGATTCCCGAACAGATTCAAACCCGCTTTCAGTTCCCTTTTCATCGGGATTCGCCTTGCAACCAACTTCCAGGAGTCCGGTTGTTGCGGGGGAGTTCGGTGCTTTCAGTTCCCTTTTCATCGGGATTCGCCTTGCAACGCAGACTCAGCATTCGGGAGGACAGGGTCTTCTCCACTTTCAGTTCCCTTTTCATCGGGATTCGCCTTGCAACTCATGAACAAGGCAGATCCACATCTCTTTCCAATAGCTTTCAGTTCCCTTTTCATCGGGATTCGCCTTGCAACTTTACGAAGTCGTACCCCTCATCCGAGTGCTTTGCGACTTTCAGTTCCCTTTTCATCGGGATTCGCCTTGCAACCTCGCGATTGGCGGCGAGAGGGCTGCTGAACTGGTCGGCTTTCAGTTCCCTTTTCATCGGGATTCGCCTTGCAACCGCCGGAGTGGTTGTAGCATCATATTATTCTATATCACTTTCAGTTCCCTTTTCATCGGGATTCGCCTTGCAACTTGCAACCCGCCCACCCTCACTGCCCAGCACAGATCACTTTCAGTTCCCTTTTCATCGGGATTCGCCTTGCAAC
>JARYLI010000018.1 GCA_029907715.1 Methanothrix sp. | reverse complement strand
AACTTGCAACCCGCCCACCCTCACTGCCCAGCACAGATCACTTTCAGTTCCCTTTTCATCGGGATTCGCCTTGCAACGAGCGTGAAGGCGTATGATAGACTGGAAAGAGATTGCTTTCAGTTCCCTTTTCATCGGGATTCGCCTTGCAACTCTTCTGCCAATTCAAATCACCTTGCCTACCTGGTCTGCTTTCAGTTCCCTTTTCATCGGGATTCGCCTTGCAACACAAGCAAAAAGTGACTGGGTCTAGTCTGAAGGTGTCTCCTTTCAGTTCCCTTTTCATCGGGATTCGCCTTGCAACGCGGAAGATTCATTCACACTCCTCCACTCCAGAGCCAGACTTTCAGTTCCCTTTTCATCGGGATTCGCCTTGCAACACACGGGTCGAGTCTGATCGGTAGCGGGGTACCGAGCTTTCAGTTCCCTTTTCATCGGGATTCGCCTTGCAACTCGATCGTAGCCCGAACCATCCGCGCGGCTTCTTCGACTTTCAGTTCCCTTTTCATCGGGATTCGCCTTGCAACCTAGGATGTAGTACTCATGATCCGTCCTGGCCTCTCCCGCCTCTTTCAGTTCCCTTTTCATCGGGATTCGCCTTGCAACGATCGGCGACCGCATGGAGGGCGGGACGGATTGAGTGCGCTTTCAGTTCCCTTTTCATCGGGATTCGCCTTGCAACAAAGTGAACACTGGAGGATCTGCTGAGTTGTATATCCCTTTCAGTTCCCTTTTCATCGGGATTCGCCTTGCAACACATCGAGTCCCTGGCTATCGTGCGTGGGATGGAGAGCTTTCAGTTCCCTTTTCATCGGGATTCGCCTTGCAACCTCCTGAGAGGTTAGATGATGGTCGTACACTTTACTCTTTCAG
Organism: Methanothrix sp.; assembly: GCA_029907715.1. Lineage (NCBI taxonomy): Archaea > Methanobacteriati > Methanobacteriota > Methanomicrobia > Methanotrichales > Methanotrichaceae > Methanothrix > Methanothrix sp. The sequence continues at coordinate 32,535 of JARYLI010000018.1, read as the reverse complement.
TTCCCTTTTCATCGGGATTCGCCTTGCAACTCTGACTATGTTGCGGTGATGGTTGTCGGGCAGACATCACTTTCAGTTCCCTTTTCATCGGGATTCGCCTTGCAACTCATCGACCGGCACCCATCCTGCGCAGACAATGTCGAGCTTTCAGTTCCCTTTTCATCGGGATTCGCCTTGCAACTATCAGAAGGCGAAGGCGTGGACGTACCAGGCTGCTCAGCTTTCAGTTCCCTTTTCATCGGGATTCGCCTTGCAACGTATCTCAACACCACGCGTCACGATACAACCGCTCGACATCTTTCAGTTCCCTTTTCATCGGGATTCGCCTTGCAACGCACGGTGGACGTCCGGACGATATGTCAGGTGATCGTGTCTTTCAGTTCCCTTTTCATCGGGATTCGCCTTGCAACACGCCTACTTCAAGGAGGGTGTGTGGGGTATCGATTGGACCTTTCAGTTCCCTTTTCATCGGGATTCGCCTTGCAACGCTGATCGCACTTGAGAAGCGGTTCCAGCTGGTGTCGACTTTCAGTTCCCTTTTCATCGGGATTCGCCTTGCAACAAGCGTTTTCGCTGTTCAACAAGATCGAGTATGCTACACTTTCAGTTCCCTTTTCATCGGGATTCGCCTTGCAACACGAGGACGAGAAAACACACACCGAAGCGCTCAGACAGCTTTCAGTTCCCTTTTCATCGGGATTCGCCTTGCAACTCAGGTATGAGGAAGAGGTAAAGCTCGATCAGTACGGCTTTCAGTTCCCTTTTCATCGGGATTCGCCTTGCAACAGCCCATATGAGGGGTCTATTTTACATAAATCTTTTGCCGGACAGGTCTGAATTGTGGTGGATTTTCGCCAGGTACCAGGATGTAAGCGGGTATATAAACCCTGGCGAAGGCTGCCATGTGAGTACAGGCGTATCCTTAGAAGCTTCTGGAGCATCTGTAAGCCCATGACCATTCGGGATTGCCTAGAGACTTCATCAATTAAACGAAAATTAATTATAATAGTATCACCAATTTATCAATGATGCCCCGTATAATCCTCTCGGATCGTGGCACATTCCTGGGGAAGACCGGCGAGCAGTTCCGGGTGCTCCGCAGGGACAGGCCTGAAATCCTGATACCTGCACGCAAGGTGGATCAGATCCTCGTGCTCGGATCTGGAATATCAGTCTCATCAGATGCCATAGAGATGGCCAATGAGCTTGGAGTGGAGATCGTATTCGCCAGCTACTACGGAAAACCCCTTGCCAGACTGATACCTGCAACCCTCGGCGGCACGGTCAGGACGAGACGGGAGCAGTACCATGCATATGACGACGAGAGGGGAATTGAGCTCGCCAAGGCATTCATACGCGGAAAGCTGAAGAACCAGGCATCGCTGCTGAAGAGCTTTGCCAAGAAGTGGAAGGCTGAGAGGAGGGATCTGTGGCAGGAGTTCCGTGACAGCTCCAGCGAGATCGAATCTATCATACCGGAGCTTGATGCTGTGAAGGGCAGGCTCGATGATGCACGTGATCTGATAATGGGGCTGGAGGGCAACGCAAGCGAGATCTACTGGCGCACCTGGTCCAAGCTCATACCCGAGTTCTGGAGCTTTCCTGGCAGGAAGTATCCAGCAGCCGGTGACCCGATAAACTCTCTCCTCAACTTCGGCTACTACGTCCTGGAGCAGGAGGTGTGGGCAGCAGTTCTCTATGCAGGCCTCGATCCGTATGCCGGATACCTGCACGCAGATCGCTCCGGACAGGAGAAGCTCGTGTATGATATGATGGAGGAGTTCAGACCACTGGTTGTGGATCGCGTCGTCGTCTCCCTTTCCCGCACGATGTCTCAGGCCCATTTCCAGGATAACTGCAGGATGACAAGGGAGGGCATGAGGATCGCATCATCCGCATTCTACAACCGCCTGGATGAGCGGATCCAGTACCAGGAGAGGAGCCAGCTTCTCAGGAATATAATCCGTTCGCAGGCATCTTCTGTGGCCACATTCCTGAGAGGAGAGCGTCCGCGCTATGAACCATTCACACCGAGATGGTGATCATGGACACAATCATAATTTACGATATCAGCGATGACCTCCTTAGAGCAAGAGTGGCCAGGGTTCTCATGGAGTACGGCTGCATGCGCATCCAGAAGAGTGCTTTCTATGGCTTTCTCAACCACAACACAAGAGATAAGCTTCGCCTCCGCCTTGAGAGGTTGATGCAGGGAGAGGAGGGAAACATCCAGCTCTATCCGATGTGCTCCAGGTGCTTCGGCATGAGAGAGAGCATCGGAGAGCTGTACGAGATCGAGGAGGAGAATGTGAGAGTTATTTAGCAGCATCCATATGATAAGCGTGAGCGATGTAAAGCAGTACCTCTACTGCCCGAAGATAATATACTTCGATCATGTACTTCATGTGCCGAAGCCGCCCGATCAAAAGCTGGACTCAGGCAAGGAGGCACACGAGTCCATCACGGCCAGAGAGAAAAGGAGAAAGGGCGCGGTATTCTACGATCCGGAGCTGGACAGCGCGGAGAAGCTCTTCCGTGTGGAGCTGATGAGTCAGTCTCTCGGTCTGCGCGGTGTTCTCGATTATCTTGTTAAGACCGAGAAGGAGCTTATACCTGTGGACTACAAATTTGGATACTCAAATAACGGCGCAGCATATCTGAACCATAAGTATCAGCTGGTTGCATACGCGCTTCTCGTCGAGGACTGCTTCAGGGCCACAGTCCGCCGGGGATTCATCCACTACAGCAGGGAGCGCCTGAACGTCCGGATAGATATCACAGACGAGCTGCGACGCAGGACCATGAAGACGATCATGGAAATCAGGAGGATTGTTGAGGACGAAACAGAACCAACCCACTCCAGAAATCCTGCCAGATGCACAGACTGCGAGTACAGGCGCTACTGCGAATGTATTTAAAGGTGCATGGGAGGGAGTCAAATGTATTTCTTTTCAGAGGAGGAGAGGAAGTACCTTCTGAAAAAGCTCATACCTGCAGCCCGGGATAGAGGTATAGCTGAGGAGCTGAGAGGCTGGAACTGGTACAGGTCAGAACTCTCACCGCCTCATGATATAACTCTGCCGGTCTGGGAGATCGCAGATAAGTACTGCGAGACTAGGAGAGATGCTTTCCTGAGACATGTTATGAGAGTTGATGTCCCTCCAAGCGTGGAGATGGTCGCCGGGCGGATATACCATCAGGCGATCGCCAGGCTTTTTCCCCTTGCGAAAAGGCTGATCTATTCGCAGGGACTTGATGTCTGTACGTCTCTCGCCCAGATACTCATGGAACGAATGCCAGATGCGATTAAGGAAGCAGAGAAGCAGATGCTGGCTTCTGGCTTATCAGATGCTCCCAGGGAGATCATCGATAACCTCAGAAAGCTCTGGTCTTTCGAGGTCTCGAGAATAGTCTCTGCGATATACACCTACCTCGGAAAGTACCGGTATATAAGCGAGGACTCGCTTGTAAACCATGCTCTTCCATTTGTCGTGGAGCACAAGCTGGATGGCAGGTACCTCGGGCTGAGCAGCAACCTGAGCGCAGATGCGATAAACATGGGAGGGATGATGGTCTGCGACCTGAAGACCGGCCAGAGAATGGACTTCCACAGGCTCTCCGCAACTGGATATGCGCTGGTCTATGAGAGCCTCTACGAGGTGCCAATAAACATCGGCTGCACGGTTTACCTGAGTTTCCCCAAAGGTCACCCGACTCCGCACATCGAGAGGGACTTCTTTATCCTGAGCGACGAGCTCAGGCAGTGGTTTGTGGAGGAGAGGGACGGTATACAGGACATGATATTCTACGAGAGGGAACCTGGAAAATGCTCTGAACGGGAGGAATGCAGATACAGGGAGTACTGTCAGTAGCATTCACAGCAGTGACATCAGACTATTACACTATAGTCCTCTGCGTCACTTCATGTAAATCCATTTAAAATCTAGGCGGATATGTCGCACTTCATAGATTATTTTTTGTAACATAATATTATATCAACTTATGCGGAATACTATAAAAGCTATTGGATATGTCATACTTCATAGACGATTTTATGCAACATACTATATTATAGCAACTTATGAGGAATACTATAAATGTCTCTTCAAAAGCCATTTCAGTATTATGATTCAGAGAGAGAGGGGTATAAAATCGATGACAGTCAGCCAGGCTGTGAACCATAAGAACCTACAGCCCAGCCCTCTCCATCTCCTCCCTCAGCGCAGGGAGTCTCCGGTTGCGCTCGCGGAGATCTAGTATGTATCCGTCCCATTCCTCGCTCTTCCCCGAGCGCTGGCAGAGATCACGCATGCGTATCAGATTTACACATGCCCGCTGGTAGTTGTCCCGTCCGCGCATGCTGATCAGCTTCTCCGCCAGGCCACGGTAGATCTCCAGAGCAGCACCCATGCGCTCGTCCTCCGCTGCCCGTGCAACATTCTCGATGAGATCTGCATCCCATGTCTTGAGAGCATGTCTGCCTAAAAGCATCTTTGCAGATTCTATCGCCCTCTCCATCTCCCCATCGTCCAGATAGATCCTGAGGAGCAGATCATCTCTGCCGCTGGAGATCAGAGGATCAAGCAGCTGCGCTCTCAGATGCTCCCATGCACCGAGCTTCAGGGCGATGTCCCGCACATCCTGATACCTTGAAAACGTAGGTTGAACCAGAAAGAGCCGCCTGCCCAGCTCCAAAGCTCGAGAGAGATCGCCAGTCTCCAGGCACCGGTTTTTGAGCCAGTCCATCATGCTCCAGCTGCCGGTGGCCTCAACCTGCTCCGCAACAAGTCGCTCTGCGATGCCACCATGCCCACGGGCCACGAAGATATCCGCCAGCCTGAGCAGCCTCTTGTTATCCCCTCCTTTCGTCTCGGCGACTGCCTCATCCAGCCGCCCGAGCGAAAGCAGTCGATCCACCAGATGCTCCAGAAGCCCCATCTTCCGGCAGAGCTCAAGGAATTTCTCATCATCCAGATCCTCGCCCTCCAGCTTGAGCAGAAGCTCTCCGCATTTGCGGCGCTGCCAGTCACCCATTGCATCGCCAGCGGATGCTTCCCGAACCCAGGATGCGAAGACACGCCGCTCCTCAGGAGATGCATGCTTTAAGACGATCTCGACCACATCATCGCTCAGCCAGACCCTGCCGAGATCTGTGTCCAAGCTTATGATCTCGAAGAGCGTCCGCAGAATCTCTTCCCTGAGTGCTGTATCATCAGAGCCATCCAGACAGAGTCCCAGCCCCTCAGCACACTCCTGCACCACCTCGCATAGCAGCCCTTCAGCATCCTGGAACTCCTCGTACCTGGAGAGGATCTCCATTACCACCCCGGTGTAAACAGCAGCCGCGCTGGCAGTATCCTCCTGGCTCAGGAATCCGGATCCTGCCTCGAGGATACCCTCCAGCCCACTGGCGATAGCTTCCTCGACACCCCAGCCATAATCGGCGTGCCGGAATACCGCTGCTGCGCGGCTGCGATACACCTCCGGCTTCACAGGCATGTGGCGCCCGCCTTCTGAAGGAGATATCAGCAGCACCTCCAGCTCCGGCCGCTGGGCCAGCATTCGCCTGACAAGCGCAATGAGCTCCTCTCTGCTCATCCGCCCCAGGACCACATCCAGATCCTCGACCTCTCTGAATTCTTCCGGGCGATGAATCCATGTGAGGAGCAATGCGGCGATGTGCTTGCAGTCGCCATCCTCGCCAACCGGACAGGAGCAGTGCGACTCTCCAATCCCATCAGAATCAAATGTGACACGAACCCTGTACGGCTCTGGCTGCGAGCCCTCGCAGCACGCCCTGATCGTCATTCCCTGGAGACGGGCATCGAATACAGCGCCTTCAAGGAAATAGCGGTAGCCGCGCTCGAAGCTCCTGGAGCCCACCAGAACGCGAACATCATCCTCGCTCAGATAGGGAAGCATGATATCGTCTCTTGAGACGATGGTATTTAAGGAAGAGGATAAAAGTGATGTGTCCAGCTGCTGGAGGAAGCGGGTCCTCTCTCCTCAATCGCCCAGCAGCCGCTCAACGAGCCACTCCGGATCGAACTTCACCAGGTCCGGATAGTCCTGGCCCACTCCCAGGAAGATGATCGGCTTTCCTGTGACATGTGCGATCGATATTGCAGACCCGCCTTTCGCATCCGCATCTGTCTTTGTCAGTATCGTGCCCGTGATCGGGACGGACTCGTTGAAGAGCCTGGCCCTCTCTACCGCGTCATTCCCAGCGATCGCCTCGTCCACGAATATGAGCATATCAGGCTTTGTAACCCTCACGATCTTCTTCATCTGGTCCATGAGGTTTATGTTTGTGTGAAGCCTGCCGGCTGTATCTGCAAGCACAACATCCTTCTTATGGGCCTTCGCATACTCGATGGCATCGAATATGACAGCCGCTGGATCCCCACCGGTCTTGTGCTTTATGACCTTCAGATCCAAACGCTGCCCGTGGGTCTCGAGCTGCTCTATTGCCCCTGCCCTGAAGGTATCGCCGGCCGCAAGAACCACAGAGTAGCCGCGATCCCTGAGGTATCTGGCGACCTTCGCTATGCTGGTGGTCTTGCCTGTGCCGTTGACCCCCACGAAAAGGATCTTAACGGGCTTCGGGGCGTTTTTTATGAACTCATCGAAGTCGAAGACATTCTTTGACAGGACCTTGATAAGTGCTGACCGCAGCGCGCTCTCAACCAGATCACCTGTATCAGAGCCGATCTTCTTTCTGCTTCCCACCAGCGAGCTCTTCACGGAGCTCACGATCTCCTCTGCGACAGGCAGCGCCACATCGCTCTCGAGGAGCGCCATCTCCAGACCCCACAGAGGTTCCTCGAGATCCTTCTCATCGAGAATGACCTCCCTCTCGAAGATCAGTGATCTGGCCTTATCCACAATCGATACCCTTGAAGGCTGGACCGCCTCCACCTGTGTCGCCTGTGAGACACCTGATCTGTTCTCAGAGGGCGTTTTTACAGGAAGTTCCGACGGCGCAGGTCTCATCTCCTGCTGAGCTGCAGCCGGCTCTGATCTGTTGCCTATTACGGGTATGCTTCCCGCGGCCTTCTCCAGGATCCTGTTTGTTATTGATTCCTTGAAGCCCGAGAGCTTCTCCTTGAGCTTATTGAACAAACCCTTCGCTCCCACCCTGCTTCTGCAGCTCTCTCTCCAGCCGCTCAAGCGCGGCCTGGATTCTGGCCATCTCCTGCTCGATCTTCGCCAGCGCCTCGTTTATCTTCTTCGAGCTCTCAGATATGGCGTTCCTCCTGGCCCTGAGCATCTCCATCGCCTCTCCAGCAGGCTTCTCCATGGAGACGCCCCCTCCCACATTCACCACGACCTTGTCTTTTGAGGAGAGCTTCGCATAGGCGAACGATCCGGAGCCGATCGGAACGAGCATCTCCTGCCCTTCAGCTGCTTTAGATAAAGCTCCTATGGCACTTATTGCCCTGTCCAGACCCTCTGCGGTCATCTGTATGAGGCCCAGCTCTCTCACGAGAGATTCTGCCTCCGCCTGGTACTGCTGGTATGCGACTATGAGCTGGCGCGCCTGGTTTTCAGGCGACTGTGGCTTACCACTCACCAGCCCTCACCTCATCGATTTTTATCAGGTTGCGCTTCAGACCATGCTTGCTCCCCATCAGAGAGTATGTCCACTCGATGGCGACCCTCTCATTCGGGCAATCCAGAAGCTTGGTGAACTTCTGCCAGACATTGCCGATGAAGCTGGCCTTGTAACGACCGGTTACGATATACTTACCCATATCAATCACTCCAGAAATCCGAGAGCATCCTCAATCCTGCCGAGCTCTGGGCCTGTGGTCTCGAGACCTGCCATATACCCCCGGCTGTTCGCCAGCAGCCCGGAGCCGACGAGCGGAGAGCCGAAGTTTACCGTGCCGACATCGACCGGAAGCCCGAAGAGATCCTCGAGCACGCTTATCTCCTCTGCAGATATCCTGGGATGTGCCAGTATGCCCCTGTTCGTTGCCACGGCCGTCATCCCGACGGTCTTCAGCCCGCCTATGGTGCCCCTGCGCACAACGACTCCGAGCGTTTCGGAGATGACCTCACATGCGCTGTCGCTGAGACCCGGATGGACGAGTGCCGCATTGTCATTTGCAAGTATGACATTCCCCGCAGCGGTTATCTTCCCCGGCAGCCTTGCAACCCTGCCGTGCTCCTCAAGCACCCTGATCTCATCGTCTGTAGCGTACCTGGTCACCACGAAGCCCTCAGAGTTCGCGCATATCAGAGAGCCGAGCACAGAACTGCAGCCGATGACGGTGATCACCGGCTCCACATCCAGGCCTGCGCTGAGCATCTCCACGCTCCGCTTGCTCGCCTCCGGAGGCACCAGCACGAGCGACTCGGTGCACCTGGCAAATACCCCCAGGAGGGAGCTCCCAGCGACCTGTGTGCGTCTATCTGCCACCTGCGAACTCCGCCTCAACTCTGCCATCGTCGAACCTTACCGCCTTCACCCTGATCCTGCATGGGGGTTTCTCATTGCTCCTGGCCCAGATCATCTCATTCAGGGTGTTATCTATGCTGATCTTATCCAGCGGGGCCTTCATGTGCCTGGAGAGATAGCTTTTCAGCTCTGAAACCGCCCTTTTCGCCCTTCTCCACCTCGGCACTCGCTTGACATGCCTCAGTGGAACTGTATATACCTGCTCAACCTCCATAAATGTTCACTCCAACGAGCTCCTTCTCCAGTGGCGCCTCTTCGGGTGTGATACAACCCTGCGCTTCGTCTTCATTATGACCCAGAGAGGCACCCTCTGGTTCTGCCTAAGTGCCTTGGCAAGCCGTATCTTCTTCGGCTTCATCTTCTTGCTCAAAACAACTTCCTCCGAACAACTCTGGAATGCGTGTGATTCGCGGGAAATATCCTGTCGACCTCGCTCTGGCCATACCGCTCTGCGAGCGCATATCTCAGGCCGACCTCAAAATCAGAGGCCGGATACCTGTCGCTTGGCAGCACCTCAAACTCGAGGTATTTGCTGGCCATCTCGTTTATCGCCCTCCAGCCCCAGCCCGCAAGCGGTCTCAGATAATGCATCCTGTGCCTGTCCTCCAGACTCCTTATGGAGCTTGCGGTCATGACCGGAGCTCTGTCATCCCTGCGTGTGCCGTCTGCGACATACTCGCAGCTCTCCGCCAGGACTTCGACAGCGCACATGTGGACGTAGTTCAGGGCGTTGTTCGGGTACCCATCCCGCCTGAGCATCTCGAGGCCCGTCTCCAGAACCTCCCTGTCCAGGATCTCAACCCGATGGGGATGGCCTATGGCCCTAGCTGCCCTTGCAGCCACCTCCCATGCGCTATCATGCCCGAAGCTGAACGTCACAAGCTCGATCTCGTCGAAGAACGGCTCAAGCAGTATCGCAGTCAGCCCGCTATCCTTCCCGCCGCTGAACAGAGTGGTGACCTTCATCCTCAGATCCGCCGGATGTTGATATCCCTCTTCTTCGGCTGGGCCTGTTTCAGTATGGCCTTCAGCTGCTCATCTGTTATCGCTGACCTTATGCGTCCGCTCTGGGCGAGCATGATAAGCTGAGCCTCTATCTGAGCTACAAACTCAGGCCGTGTCATGCGGATGCTGCTCAGCCGCTCTCTGGCCTCGGGCGTAAGTATGGCCCTGAGTATCGCCTGCTTCCTGGCCTCGAGCTCCTGCTGCATCTGCTCCTGCTGCGCTGCATACAGCTGGGACTCCAGCTGCCGTCTCTGCAGCTCCTCAAGCCTCTTGCGTCTCAGATCTGCCAGCTCATCGTCCATATCTCAATACCTCGCCAGTTCGGGGATCTTCTCCACCAGTCTCATCTTGACCCTGTGGGCTATATCGTCCAGAAGGGCCCGGCCCTCGGGTGTGATATGTCTTCCATCCTTCTGCTTCTTGACGTATCCGGCCTTTTCTAGCTGCTGAAGCGCCTCTCTTATAACAGAGCCGCTTCCCTTGACCGACCTGCCTGTGGCCACCCGGTTCTTGGTCTTCCCTCCGTAGTGCGTCCTGAGCCTGGACACGCCCACTGGCCCGTCGACATAGACATGGCGGAGTACCGATGCGCATCTCACGTACCACCAGTCAGCATTGCTGGGTGGCATCTCCGTATGCACTCCAGTCTTCACGTACGCGGCCCATGCAGGCGGCGTGATCTTGCCGCTCGCCTTCAGCTCCTCAGCGACCGCATTTATCAGATCAGCTGGAGGCACATCATAAACAGTTGTCAAATCCTTCAATCCTCCACGATGATAAGGAACGGACCAGGGAACTTAAAAACAAAACAAGTATAAATGCTTTTTCCGTAGGCCGCTGGGCTTCTCCGGATGGGCATTTGCGCTCAATCAAAGCAAGCCGGCCCGGGTTCACAGAACCTGCGGGGTGCGTGGGTAGCGAAACTCCATCAGGAAGACGCAACCGGGCTGCGAGCGAAGACATGAATCGCCGGGCAGATGGGCTCTTCTGAGATAAAACTTCAGTCTGCCGTCATGCTCTGATACACCCGTTCCACCAGTGGTAGGGGAGAGATGCTGTTCATCTCCAGGGCCAGCTCGTCAGGACCCAGCCCGAGGGCGATGCCGGCAAGCTGTGTGACGTAGAGCACGGGAATCCTGAGATCAACGCCGTATCGCCGCTCGATCGCGCCCTGCTTCGCATCCAGCATTAGATGACAGAGCGGGCACACTGCCATGATCGCATCAGCGCCAGCCCGCTTCGCGCTCATGAGTACGTGATATGCGCTCTCCAGTGCTGCCTCCTCTCTGGGCATGAATATAGGACCGCCACAGCAGAGCATCTTGAGCGGCGACTCAACAGGCTCAGCACCTAGCGTTCTCACCAGATCCTCAAGCACCTTCGGATGCTCCGGGCTGTCAATACCGTTGCCGGGTCTGGTGAGAAGACAGCCGTAGTAGGGCGAGATCCTCAGGCCGCTGAGCTTTATGGGGAGATCTCTGTTCCTGAGAGACTCAGAGAGCATCTCAACGACATGCATCACCCTCGCGCCACTGTATTTCCTCTCCAGAACCGAGTTCACGCGTGCGCGCAGGCCGTTATCCTCGAGGCGGCGAATCGCGTTGCGGAGGTTGCTGTAGCATATGGAGCACGTCGTCATTATCGGAAGCGAGCTCTGCGTCAGGTTTCTGGCAGCCAGGCCAACAGAAAGCACCTCATTCGGCACGTGAGTTGCTCCACAGCAGCTCCAGTCATCCAGCTCGATCAGCTCGATTCCAAGCGCCCTTGCGACCGATCTGGTGGAGATATCGTACTCACGCCCTGTCGCCTTCGATACGCAGCCAGGGTAGTATGCGATCTCACTCATTCTCAAACTCCCTGAAGATGCGCTGGATCTCATCCATGCCACTAACAGAGCCCGGATCCAGCGATACCTTGCCCCTGCTGAGAAGCTCTATTCCCATCTCCATTATCGGAACCGCTGCGTCCGGATTCCTGAGAGCGTATGCAGCCGAGAGCAGAACCTCAGAGATCCTGCCACTGCTCCTGATCTGATCCATGAAGATCCTCTCAAAGGATGCATCTTTGCTCCGGATTCCCTCGCGCTCGCAGATCTGCCTCAATGCAGAGACAACCGCCTTCGGCCTTATCCCCCTGGGACATCTGACCGTACATAAAAGACATGAGGTGCAGAGCCATATGGAATCGCTGGCAAGCGCCTCTCTCTTTCTTCCCTCAAGAACCAGCCTGATCAGCTTTCTTATGCTGTTGTCCATCAGATGGGCTGTGGAGCAGCTCGATGAGCATGTGCCGCACTGGATGCAGGTCCTGATCTCCTCGCCCGCGAGCCTGATTACCTCCTCTGTGAACCCCTCTCCGCCCATCAGGACCCCTCCTGAGCTATCCTGGCAGAGATCTTTCTCCGCGCCTCCTCAACAGGCGCCCTCTCCCAGAGGTATCTGACCTTCGGCTTCCTCATCGCCTCATCTATTCGCCGGAGCGATTCATCGATCCGCCTGAGAAGCTCCGGATCGCGCTCTGGAGCTTTGATCTTCGGCGGCGGTGGTCTCTCGACCGCCGGAGGCGCCAGCGTTCCTGAGACATCATATCTCCTCTTCTCGCCTGTTAGTATCGCGTTTATCGCATCCCGCCACTCTGAAGCCCATGGCGTCTCCTTTATCGGGGTGTGAGAGACCTTCGTCCTGGTGACATCTATGCCGAAGAGGTGGCATGCCCTTGAGCAGGCTCCGCAGAGTATACACTGATCCTCTACAACCCCAATCCTGCCCTGATCATCGACATACCAGCAATCTGCCGGACAGACGTTGAAGCAGCCGTGGCACCCAACCGGATCGCATTTCACCAGGCGATCGCTCACGAGTCTTATCTCTCCCTCGAAGGGCTTGATGACATCCATCGCCTCGTACGGGCAGACTATAGCGCATCTGCCGCATCCGATGCATCTCTCCTGATCAACATCTATGCTCCCTTTGAGATCGAGGGTCGCATCAAGGGGCGCTCCCCTCACTGATATCGCCTCCTCAGGGCATATGCCCACGCACAGCCCGCAGTAGTCGCAGAGATCTTCATCCACGAGAAGCTGCTCATACGGCCTGAGATCCCTCGGATCCTTCTCCTTTTCAAGAAGCACAAATGCCTTGCAGAACCTTGCGCATATCCCGCAGAGGTTGCATTTCTCTCTATCGACGGAGATCTCCCCCTCAATCCCCTCCCTTAGCGGCCCGAAGTCCTCTCTGGTTTTGTTAAACACAACGGTTATCGCCTCTGTAGGGCAGACAGGCTCGCATAATGTGCATGGCAGACACCTCTCGTTCGGCTCTGCCTTCCTGAGAAGCCGCGGGTACCGGTCGTCGGTCTTTATATCCACATCGTTTACAGTGAACCTGTACGCGTTCACCGGACAGAAGTTCGCACACATCCCGCAGAAGACGCATGCATCCAGATCTATGAGCACTGGCGGGGCATCCAGGCCTGTTGCTATCTCCAGGATGGGGCCAGGCTGGAGGGCCTTGGTCGGGCAGAGGGAGATGCATATACCGCAACCGTTGCACGTTTTGTAATCATAGTCCAGGATCTTGGTGATATCCCCGCTCCTCTGTCTGCAGATCACATGAGAGCCCTCAACATCCATATCCTTCTCTATCTCCAGCATGCTCAGACCTTCCCTGATGGCAGCGCGGCCGCAAGCTCTGTTCCGACCGGACCGAGATCCCTGAGCTCATCGACGAACTCCTCTATCTTCCTCGCAAGTATATCTCCCTCGCTCGCCGCGCACCACGCCACCTTGAGCCGCCTTGGATCGATTCCTATTTCCTTAAGAAGACCCCTGAGGACCTCCGCGCGCTGGAGCGCGTGAAGATTTCCGCTCACGTAATGGCATTCCCCTATGCGGCATCCTGCTATGAGAACGCCATCAGCGCCGCGCCTGAGCGCCTCGAGAACAAAGCTTGGATCGACCCTGCCCGCACACATCACTCTTATTATGCGGATGTTCGTCGGGTACTGGATTCTGGAGGTGCCTGCGAGATCCGCTCCGGCGTAGCTGCACCAGTTGCACAGGAAGCCGACGATGAATGGATACTCACCCTTCACAGCGGTGGCAGCCCTGATCTGGGCCAGAATCTGCTCATCTGAGAAGAGGCGCATCTCTATCGCGTCTACAGGGCATGCTGCAGCACAAGTGCCGCACCCCTTGCATCTTGCCTCATCAACGAAGGCTGTGTCCTTCACGCTTATCGCCCTGCTCGGGCAGGTATCGACACAGAGCCTGCAGCCTATGCATTTGTCCCGGTCGACGAACGCGACAGTTGGATCCAGCTCAATTTCACCTTTGAAGAGCAGCTGCATCGCCTTCGATGCTGCAGCGCTCCCCTGGGCTATAGAGACCTGTATCTCCTTCGGCCCAGACGCGCATCCTGCTATGAAAACGCCATCTATGTGAGCCTCCACAGGGCGCATCTTCGGATGAGCGATCTCGAAGAACCTGTCAGGCCTTCTCGATAATCCGAGGAGATTGCCCACGACCTCGGCATCCCTGTTCGCCTCGAGCCCGATGGAGAGCACAACGAGATCATATCTCTTCATGAGGGTCTTTCCCAGAAGAGTGTCCTCGTAGTGGACGTAGAGGCCATCATCGCCCTCCTCCACAGAGGAGACGCGCCCGCGAATGAAGTTTATGCCGAGCCTCTGCGCCCTGAGGTAGAACTCCTCGTACCCCTCGCCCCCGGCCCTTATGTCTATGTAGTGTATCGCTACATCTGCGTCCGGGTACCTCTCCTTGATGAGCTGCGCGTTCTTCAGGGATGCCATGCAGCATATCCTGGAGCAGTAGGGGTTCCCCACAGTCTGGTCTCTTGACCCCACACACTGTATGAATGCAACTGATCTCGCGATCTCTCCTGTGGAAGGCCTTACAATATCGCCTCTTGTGGGGCCCGCAGCATTCAACATCCTCTCTATCTGGAGCGTGGTCACGACGTCCCTGTACCTTCCGAAGCCGTACTCCTCCTTCCTGGATGCATCGAATGGCTGCCATCCGGTGGCGACTATTATCGCGCCGACGTCAAGCTTGAATTCCTCGGATTGCTGATCGTACTTCACCGCGTCAGCTGGGCACGCCTCTGCGCAGAGACCGCAGCCTATGCATGCGTTTGTGTCTATGCATGCCACAAGCGGCACAGACTGCGGGATCGCCATGTAAATCGCCTTCCTCTTTCCCAGATTAAAATCGTAGTCGTTCGGAACCTCTACAGGGCACACACTGGAGCACTCGTTTATGCAGCCCTTGCAGAGCGTCGGATCGACATAACGCGGCTTCGTGACCCCCGTCACCCTGAAGTGTCCCACTGTGCCCTCGATCGCGAGAATCTCAGAGTATGTCATGAGCTTTATCATGGGATTTGCGTAGACCTCGGCCATCTTTGGCGCGAGGACACAGATAGAGCAGTCGTTTGTCGGGAACACATCTGTTAGAAGAGCCATGTAGCCGCCGATGGTGGGCCTGCGCTCAACCAGGTACACCCTCAGGCCCGCGTTCGCAAGATCAAGCGCAGCAGAGATCCCAGCAACGCCCCCGCCGATCACAAGCACGTCCCTGCTCACAGGCACGCTCTCCGTCTCGAGCGGGTGGAGAAGAGATGCCTTGGCGACAGCCATCGCTATGAGGTCCTTCGCCTTCTGGGTCGCCAGCGCCGGCGAGTCCATGTGGACCCAGGAGCACTGCTCCCTGATGTTTGCCATCTCCAGCATGTACTGGTTGAGCCCGGCCTCGGTTATGGTTCTGCGGAAGGTTGGCTCATGAAGCCGCGGGGAGCATGCCGCGACGACAACTGCATCGAGCTTGAACTCTGCTATATCGCTCTTGATCGTGTTCTGGCCGGCGTCAGAGCATGTGAACTGTATGTCGCGGGCCACGACCACATTCGGAAGCGTCTCTGCAAACCTCCTCAGCTCCTCCACATCTAGTGTCGCCGCTATATTCAGCCCGCAGTGGCAGATGTAAACTCCAATGCGCATGGGCCTTTCAGATGGATCCATCGATCCCTGCGTTCACCTGATCCAACATATAGCTAGCGGTGCATCTCACAGAGACACAGAAATCATGCTCCGGGAGAAGACTGCGCATACTCGCTGAGCTTTGAGAGGATGAACTCGCCTGTTATCACAGTCCCCCTGCATGTGCCGAGATTTATGTTGATGAGCATGCCCACGACCGCGCCATCCTGAAATACAGGAGTGCCGCTGTCTCCAGGGCCAGGCAGGTTTCCAGGCTGGAGCACGACATACGCTATGCTCCAGGAGGTATCAGTTATCCTGCAGCCCATGCGCCTGGCGCTGTTGATCAGCTCAGCGTCGCCCAGCCTGGGTCTGGCGATCCTCGTGGGCTCGCATGGACCGGGAACGAGAAAGAAGGCAATGTCCGCGTCGCTGCAGTAATGAACAACCCTGGAGCGGTGAGCGCCTATCCTCAGGACATCCGTACCAGAGTATCGAAATATGTGGGCCGGCACCACCCCCAGGTAGCCCCCGCGGTAGGGGTAAAATGCCGAGACCACCCCACCAGATCTGCCGGATATGAACTGATCGCCGGCCCTGAGCATGATATACCCTCTTTAAATCATTCAGATCTGCTGCCACAAATGCTTATGCCCTGCATCCACTCCAGATCATACATGCAGCCTGTGATCTCCTGTAAGGAGAGCTGTAATCGGCTAAGATCTCCGCAGATCCACATATCGTCAGTCTCACAACAGAACCTACCTGTATCTCATTCTTGAGATGTGACCGCATCGCATGCATTTTATCACAAGAACGCCATCCCTCAGCCTGACCATCCGCTGGGAGGGCGAAAGATATCCCCTGCAGCTCCTGCAGAACATGCGTTTCATCTCTCTCGTCGGTCTGACCCTGAGGCGCATCCCGATTCTCAGAGCCAGCTCGACATACCTGTCGCTCCTCTCCGGATGTGTCCCTGCACAGGCTCTGGCCAGCCCGAAGAGCCTCTCCATGCGCTGGCGTGCGATATCCTTCAGTACATGAACCTGCCGCCTCTTCACATCCGACCAGGGGATGATTTGATATAAAAGCTATTTCCAGTGAAGATCGTGATGAAGCGAGTCTCTGTACGGATAGAGCCGGAGATGCTGGAGTACATAAGATCCAAAAAGACGGATCTGCGGATAGCAACGACCTGCGAGGGCCCCCTGATCTTCTCCATCAAAACAAGCCCCCCGAAGGATACGGATTTCTACATGGAGGTAGAGGGGAAGAAGATCTACATCTCAGCGATCCAGGCACCGCTGATAAAATCGATAGACAGGAGGATGCTCCCGCGCTGCGCTCTCGAGAGAAGATAGCCTCTGATTGATGTGAGGATCAGCAGCTATCGCTATCTTCGATCAGCGACTCTCGAGCCAGCCCTTCAGCGCTTTAATGGACCTGCCTCTGTGCGAGATCATGTTCTTCTCCTCGAGGTCCATCTCCGCAAGGGTTCTTCCATCGACCTCGAATATCGGATCGTAGCCGAACCCTCCGGAGCCACGCGCCTCGAAACCTATTCTCCCTTGAAGCTCTCCTTTAAACAGGACCGGCTCCATTCCCGGAGCCGAGTATCCCACGACGGATCTGAAGGATGCTGCGCGATTCTCGACCCCATCCATGAGTTTAAGGATGCCACTGTTCCCTATCGTCCTCTGGACGTAAGCGGAATACACTCCGGGAAACCCATTCAGAGCATCTATGAACAGCCCTGCATCCTCTATGATGAACGGAGAGTCAAGCCTGGAAGACAGCTCCTTCATCCCAAAAAGCACAACCTCCTCAAGCGTATCAGCCTGGATCTCCGTGTAGCCCACATCAGCCTGGACGAGATCCTCTATCAGTCTCTGCGCCTCAATGAACTTTCCCCTGTTGCTGGTGACAAAACGGATCATGGCTACCATCCATCAGTATTTTTATCTCACAGGTGGAGGCAATGATGATGCGGCTCGATATCTATCTTGTGGAGATCGCCGGATCCAGATCCAAGGCTGTGCACCTGATCAAGAGCGGTAAGGTTCTGGTGAACGGAGCTGTCTGCAGAAAGCAATCATACAGGGTGAAGCCCTCTGACAGAATCGAGATCGTGGAGGGCTTCAGGTATGTCAGCAGGGGCGGCTACAAGATAGAGTCTCTCTTCCAGGGTAGATCTGATGATATCAGGGGCCTGAGCGTCCTTGATGTGGGGTGCTCCGCAGGCGGCTTCTCCGACTTCTTCCTTCAGCACGGTGCGGCCAGGGTTGTGGGGATCGATATCGCAGAGGGGTGTGTGAATGCCGCAATGCTCAGCGACCCCAGGTTCAGGTTCATCGGTGGGGTCGATGCAAGATCCTCCGAGGAGCTTGTGAAGCATCTCGGGGATGAGCGGTTCGATCTGATCTCGGTGGATGTGAGCAATGTCTCCCTGAGAGAGGTGCTGCCGAACCTAAGGAGGTTTCTGAGGAGCAGCGGGAGTATCGTGGCTCTCTTCAAGCCGCCATATGAGATCGATGGCGGTCACAGAGAGGAGGACGCTGAGAGGGCGAGGAACAGCTTCGAGCGATGGCTGGTGCCGGATTTCGAGGTGATTCATTCGTGCCCCTCTCCGATAAGGGGAGGACCGAAGAACAGGGGCACAGTCGAGCACCTGTATCTGCTGAGGCCGAGAGTGTGACACCATATGGAGTCGTGTATGTGGAGTATTCACATCATTTGATTCAACAGCATCCGGACCCTCACTGCTACCATTCGGATCGATGTCCCATAATAATGACAGTGTGAACGCTCACATCCTATTGAGCGGTTTCCTGAGATTCGGTTGATTCCTCAAGAGGGCTGCCGCACATCCTGCAGTACCTCGCATCCTCCTCGTGCCACTCCTGACCGCATCCACTGCAGATACGCCTCTTCCGCGGGGCAGAGATCCACTCTCTGAAGATCCTGCTCACCTGTATCGGTATCAGAATTATGCCGGATATGATCATCATCAGCGTGACGAGCCGGCCGGCTCCCGACACAGGGACGATATCACCGAATCCGACGGTTGAGACCGCCACAACCGTGAAGTAGAACGCATCGCCGAAGTTATTGACCTCAGGGTTTACTGGACTCTCTGCGAAGTAGAAGAGGCCAGAGGATATGAAAAATATCGTTATTACAGTGAAAACAAGTCTTGCCACGTTCAGCATCCTCAGGCTGATTATGCCGAAGAGGAGGTGGTCCTCGGCTATGAACCTGAGGAACCTGAATATCCTGAAGACCGTCATGATTCTTATAATTTGAATGAAACGCAGATCGGCGTATACTCCGAATATCGGAAGCACCAGCAGTATCAGAGTTGGCATTATGGCGATGAGGTCTATCATGCTGTATGTGTCCTTGATGTAACTCAAGCGATCGGGCGCGCCGTAGAACCTGAGGAGGTACTCGATCACGAAGATGAATATGATTGCAACCTCAAGCCTCCAGAGCATCAATGAGACGTGAGAGGGGAGCGGATACGTCTCGATGACGAATAGCACCACAACAAGGATGTTCAGAGCGATGATGGCGATGTCTATGGCCCTGCCCAGAGGCGTCTGGAAGTCTATCATGTAAAACTGTATCGTCTCCCTCAGACTCCTGGTGCCTGCGCACCTATCAGCTTTTTCCGACATGCAGATCGATGCTGTTTATTTTATGAGGATGTGGAGAAAACATCTGCTGACTGGTTCCTGTAAAGAATCCATCTGTTCAGGTACATGAAAGGTATATCGATCAGGGCCACGAGCCATTTTGTTATCGTGATGCCTATGATGAGAGGAACCACTGGCATGACCCCGTAGAATGCGATTGTTATGAAGAGCGCTGAGTCGATCAGCATCGCCGGTATCGAACTCAGCGCATTCCTCGCCCAGAGGTGGCGTCCTTTCGTCCTGGACTTGAACCACGCAAAGACAACTGCGTCGAGGTTCTCGCTCACAAAGAAGGCGATCCACGATGCAAGGACGATCCTGGGCACCTGTTCCAGAAGAACCTCGATCGCATCCTGCTGGTGAAAGAAAGGCGCTGGCGGAAGCTCCACCACGAGCCATGAGAAGAGGGAGATCATTATCTGGGAGATGAACGCTATGCTGATCATCCTTCTGGTCTCCTGGAGCCCGAACCTCTCGTTCACAACGTCTGTGAGCAGGAACGTCACGCTGAACACTATCACCACTGCAGGGGCGTAGAATGTCCCCACAATGAGATCGAATTCAGCTGTCTTGGCTGCTGCTATGTTTGAGAATATGCCGAATGCCACATAGATGCCCATGAGCATATCAGAGCGGCCAGACCTGCGGGCGTAACACGATCCCAGGATCGTGAATGAGCTCACAAGCCCGATCCAGAGCAGCAGGAGTGCGAACATCTCATCCTCAGAGCCGGCGCGTGCAAAGCGCAGCGGCAATTTTTAGCTGCATTCTTTCAGATGCGGATCACAGAGATTGCTTCCGCCTCACGAAGCTGGCGCAACTGCGTACGGCGGAGATCTTCAGCTCTTGCTGATCATGCCAAAAGTTGATATGCCTGTCGGTCACATTTGTCCATGATACGGATCTCTGCCTGTATCTCAGGTGGTGGGAATGAAGATACTCGGCATAAACTCCAGCCCCAGAGGGGAGAGGAGCCAGACCCTGAGGCTCGTCAGGGCGGCGCTTGATGGCGCCAGATCAGAGGGAGCTGAGGTCGAGCTTGTGGATGTCTGCAAGCTGCGAATAGAGTACTGCAACGCATGCGGAGTCTGCTATGCAAAGGGCGAGTGCACGCACAAGGATGATTTCCAGGAGGTATACAAAAAGCTCCTCGAGTGCGACGGTTTCATCATCGGCTCGCCGAACTACTTCAGGAGCGTGACAGCCCAACTCAAGACGCTCATAGACAGAATGGCGGATGCGGTCCACTGCCAGCTTCTCCTTGGCAAGTACGGATGCGCTGTGGCCACCGCCGGCGGCCAGGCTTACGATGAGGTTCTGGATTACCTGAGCAGGATAATAGTGGGATTCGGCGCGTCCTACGTCGGTGGCGCAGGTGGGGCGCCGGCCATCCCGGGATCGATGGAGGAGGCTGAGAAAAAGGCGCGCGATCTCGGAGCGGATCTGGTGCGCGCGATCTCAGAGGGGAGACGCTACCCTGAGCAGGATAAGGTTCACGAGGAGATGAAATCCAGATTTAAAGCTCTCGTGAGCATGAACAAGGACGTATGGACGCACGAGTACGAGCACTGGAAGAGCAAGGGATGGCTCTGAGGATTGCCCGGCATATATGAGACCACCAGTGAGATCATTATCCTTTAAGGGGAATTAACATCCGGGTCAGGGACAGATACCATGCGCACAGGCAGATCTGAGCTCAGAGAGATGGGCGCGTTTGCGACCGCGGAGGTGAACCTCGATGGCAGCGGAGCCGCGACCGCCTCCACAGGCTCTGGGTTCATGGATCACATGCTCAATTCGATGGCGAAGCTGGGATCGATCGACATCAGAGCATCCGCTGGCGGGAACTCTCTTTACAGGTATTCACTCCTGGGATCGGTGATCGGAGCCTCGCTCGATCAGGCGCTGGGCGAGAGGAGCGGAATAAGAAGATACGGGTTCGCGGCCATCCCGATGGATGATGCGCTTGCCGAGGTGGCCCTGGATCTGGGCGGGAGGGCATACCTCGTGATGAGGGGATCGTTTCATGGGGAGAGGATCGGGGATCTGAACACCTTCGAGATAAAGTCGGTGCTGAAGGGGATCACCGACCGCGGAAGGCTGACGCTGCACGTCAGGTTCGAGGGAGAGAACGACCACCACATAGCGGAGAGCATGTTCAAGGCGCTGGGGCTCGCGATCCGCAACGCCGTGGAGCCGGGATCGCCCGGGGTTCTGAGCACGAAGGGAGTGATTTGACCCGGGAGACAAATGCATCTCCTCCAATCCACTCGCTGTGGCTGAGATATGCCGTCGTAGCTGGCCTGCACAAGTGGATCTCCTGACGGGCCCGTCCCTTCAGCTTGTCTCTCCTCTGAACGTCTCGATCGCCCTAGCGCAGTTCCTCAGGAGCTCTGCTGCGAGGTGCTGCGACGGCCATGAGCCCAGGCCGCAGTCCGGGCCTGCGTATCTGACGAGATCCCCGAAGATCCGCACAGCCCGTTCGAGTCTCCTCCTGATGACCTCTGGAGACTCCATCCTGAGGATCTCGGCCTCGAGCCTATCCGGCTGCTCCCAGAGGTTTGTGTTGAGCTGCTCATTGAGCCTCGCAACCATCGAGAGGATGTCTGTCCTGGCTATCCCGGCTCTTATGAACGTATCGTTCTCGGCAAGCGCCTTCCGGTCGATGATATCGAGATAATCGGGATGTGACGCTGACTCAACGCCTATGACATTTATGCCGGAAACGCGGGCGCAGAGCTCCGCGTGAACCGGAGAGTGTAGGTGAACCTGGACATCGACCCTTCCTGCGCATCCCCTGATCGCCACCTCTAGCGCCTCGATGATCACATCCTCTGAGAAGACTATGCTGGAGCTGATCCCCAGGCTCGGCTCGTCGATCGAGATGACAGCCACATCAATGCCAAGCTGCCGCGCTTTCTCGATGGCCCTCTCTATGAAGCGAGAGACGCTCTCTGCCATGTTGATGAGCAGATCCTCGTAGTTCGTCGATCCGAATTCTGATACGTAAAGCTCGAGAGGGCCTGTGACGCAGACGCGAATGTTTCGTCCGATGGATTTGAGAGCATCAAGCTCCATTATCTCGGCTGCATCCCTGCGGATCAGATACGGGCCATCCGTGGTCTCGGGGGATCTCATGGGGTCCATGAACATGCCTATCATGTCCCTGAGCTGAGGGTATGTCGGCACCTGGACCCCAGCAGAGATCTTCATCTCCATTATGCTCCTCACAAGAGAGAGGTACTCCTCTCTTCTCATCCCCTCGATTCTTCCATGCGGAAAGCTACCTATATCATCGAATCTCATCGCAGACCTCTGAGGTATGACTTCAGGGACTCATAGGATCCATCGATCTTCTCTATGTGCTCCTCCAGGCTGTCGAGCTCTGCCATCGCCCGCGGGAGCGGAGGCGTCACTCCAAGAACGCGGATGATCTCCTCAGGGAACTTCGCGGGATCCGCGGTCTCCAGCGAGACTGACGGCTCCCAGCGCTCGACCTCCTCGAAGTATCTCATGAGACCCGCCCATCCGACCGCTCCGTGTGGCTCCAGGAGCACCCCGTGGCGCTCGTAGACCTCCTTTATGGTTTTTCTCGTCTCATCATCGCTCACAGAGACCGCGAACATATCCCTTCGCATCGCATCCAGATCCGGCTCTCTTCTCACAACTCCTTTTTCATCCATCCAGCCGCCGTAAAGCGCGAACACCCTGGCGAGGTTGCTAGGATGGCCCACGTTCATTGCGTTTGAGATGCAGTTCCTGCTGGGTCTTATAGGCTTGTAGATGCCTGTGCGCATGAACACCGGAAACTCATCGTTCTCGTTCGTCGCGACCACAAACCGCCTCACAGGCAGCCCCATCCGCATCGCGATGAGCCCACCCATCAGGTTGCCGAAGTTGCCACTCGGCACAGATATGACGATCTCCTCTCCTTCAGAGATCCTGGAGTATGCGTAGAAGTAGTAGACTGCCTGAGGCAGAAGCCTCCCGACGTTTATCGAGTTCGCTGAGGAGAGGTTGAGGTCTCTCAGCTCCGGATCCGCAAATGCTCTCTTGACGAGAGCCTGGCAGTCATCGAACTTGCCATCAACCGCCAGAGCATGCACATTTCCGCCGAGCGTTGTCATCTGCTTTCTCTGCCGCTCGGTGACCTCCTCCCTAGGGTAGAGAACGACAACCATAACGTTTCCCAGACCGTAGAATGCATGGGCCACAGCGCTGCCCGTGTCTCCTGATGTAGCGGTGAGTATGATTATGCTCCGCCCCTCCCTTTCCAGGAAGTACTGAACGAGCCTGCCCATCAGCCTGGCAGCAAAATCCTTGAAGGAGCAGGTGGGCCCACGATCCAGACGCATCACATGCGCTCGATCGAAGACCCTCTCTATCGGGACATCGAAGCTGTATGCATCCTCCAGCATTGATATCAGATCCCCTTCCGGGATGAGATCGCCGATGTAAGGTCCCACAACCCTGTACGCAATCTGAGGATACCTCATTTTTGAGAAGCGCGAGATCTCCTCTGGACCGATCCTCGGGATGTGCTCGGGCATGTAAAGACCCATATCCGGAGCCTGGCCTGACAGCAGGGCCTGCCTGAAGTCGACGCGCTCGGGCGAGCCATTTGTGCTGTAAAACATAAGGTTGGTCATGCTGGATGAGAGTTGCACGGGAACTATTAAAACCTGTGCGGCTTCGGTGCGACCCGAACAGAGTCCATGGGGCTGACAGACCTCCATGCGTCATCGGTTAAGATCGACATGTGTAGAATTGGACTTAGTAGTCTTATCTCGCCTCAGTACTGCTATCAGGACTCAAGTCCAATATCCATCTGATAACTTGCCCGAAGAAGCACCAGTCACGCTGTGCGCTCGTGGCGAGCGAATGAGTGCATTCAGCAACCGGCCTGCATATCCTTCAAGTTGCTGAATACATAAGAGCGGAATAATTAAAGCCTATATGGTCGAACGCTATCTGTTTTTACTATAAATACAATTTGTATGAATTAGTCATATTCTATCGGATTCGCAAACATCATTCACCACAGCACAACCAGGAACTTATTGCATGCTCTGGCGTGCCTGCAACACCGTAATGATTATTAATTATTATTGCGCTACATTAACATGTAAAAACAGGTGTGGAGGTGAAGGTAATGGATGCGTTCACAAGCCAGGTGATTGCGGTGATCATCTTCGGCCTGCTGGTGACTCTCCTGCCCGGGCTGCTCAACAGGTTCGCTGACTCAAGAAGCGGTGGCATCAGGACAACATAGAAAGCGCAGATCCCTTAAGTTATATTATTTCAGTTTTTATTCCTAGGCAGCGCATTGATTTTTGCGATCTCATCTGCATGAGGTGGTCGCCTAACCACATCACAGAGGTCTGTGGCGCTCAGGCCGGCTGGGTCTGCGAATCTCCATGCCAGGGCTGCAGAATCCAGCCGTCTGATTTCACGAGCTCACACCCCACAGGTTAAATTCTTGTACGGCCAGGTTCCTCCATGCCAGGGTGATAGTATGCTCATAGGGATCATGTCAGACTCTCACGATAACTTTCGGGGCATCAAGGAAGCTCTGAGCGTATTCTCTAAAAGAAATGTGGAGCTGGTGCTGCATGCCGGAGACGTGATCGGATCCGGGAACGCGTATCTATTCGATGGCTACGGCATTCCTGTGAGACTCGTCTACGGAAACAACGACGGCGACCGCGTCGGTCTTTCCAGATACTTCAAGAGGTTCGGGGGCGAGTATCTCGGAGATTTCGGCGAGTTAGAGGTGGATGGATTGAGGATCGCCATGCTCCATGGAACAGAGGAGGCTCTTGTGAGGGCCGTGGTGGCATCCGGTCTGTACGACATCGTCGTTCGCGGGCACACACACAGGGCAGAGGTCCGCCGTGAGGGAAGAACTCTGGTGGTGAACCCTGGAGAGATATGGGGGCATCTGACAGGTATCCGGAGCGTTGCGATACTGGATACTTCAACGAGAGATGTCGAGATCGTCGAGCTGGGGAGGTGCGAGACTTTCAGGGAGATTCTGCAGAAGTAAAAAAGCTCAGCAGAGGGGGCGTGTATCTGGATGACATCGATCTTTATGTGATCGTCGAGGAGTCAGGAGGAACTGTAAAACGCATAATCCTCTCCAGAACCGCCCCAGACCTGGAGTTCTCAGAGAGAGCAGCGCGGATAGCAGACCACATGATGGGAGGCCCGCGCCCGGATCTCGATCTTGATCTGAGCTGGTGTACGGATTTTCAGATGGCCGTTTACCGTGCAGTACTCAACATCCCTCGCGGATCCACCGCAACCTACAGTGATGTCGCGAAGATCGCAGGAAGGCCCGGGGCCGCAAGGGCCGTCGGTGCAGCTCTGCGCAGGAATCCTTTTCCGATCATGATACCCTGCCACCGGGTTGTGGCATCGAATGGCCCCGGCGGATACACCCAGGGAATCGATATCAAGCTGCAGCTGCTCGCGATCGAGCACGAAAAAATATCCAGTGACCAGATGTCACGCACTCGTATCAGCTGAGATATGCAGCTCCTTCCAACTCAGGTGTGCCGTTAATGCCACTTCCAGACGGATTTTTTACCGTGAACGCTCTTATCCATTTGATGACTCGCTCTTATCCGTTTGATGACTTGCCCGAAGGAGCAGGGGGTCATGCTATGCGTTCGTTTCGACAAATGAATGCTTTCATCAACCACATTGCATGCTCTGCAAGTTGCTACGCACATAAGAGCGAGCGCTGCTCTCTTATGTGGTTGGCAACTTGGAGGCTGTGTGGTTTGGCTGTAAGCATTCATTCATCTGCCATGAACGCATAGCAGTACCAGTGCCTCTTTGGGCAAGTTATCAGATGGATAAGAACGAAGCGCTGTAAAATGAAAGACATGGAGCGGGTAGGGGAGTGGGGGTTATTTACAACAATAAATATACCCGCTCAGCGGTGCTTCAGAGCATTGATAGTATAAATAACTTTTCTCAATGCTGCCTGGCTTCGGAAAGTTTTCTCCTGGCGATCCTGTTTGCTATCCTGGCTGCAAACGCGCCTGCGACAAAGCCAGCATCTATGTTAACCACCGCCAGCACTGAGCAGGACTGGAGCATCGATAGAAGCGCAGCGATCCCGTTTCCCCCAGCCCCATATCCTGTTGAGACTGGAAGGCCTATGACCGGAGCGTCTGTCAGGCCTGCGACAACGGCCGGTAGCGTCCCCTCACGGCCAGCAGCTACGACCACCGCATCCACACCTGCCATCCGCTCCATCGCTGGAAAGAGACGGTGTATGCCTGCGACGCCGACATCATATTCTGTCACGACCTCGCAGCCCATTGCCTCTGCTGTGACCCTGGCCTCCTCCGCGACCGGTATGTCAGCGGTTCCAGCGCTGAGCACTCCCACTCTACCACCTGTCCTCTCGACCTGAACTGCTCTCAGAAGAACCGCCCTCGCATGCTCATACCACACTATCTCAGCGCCTTCAGGGAGATCCATTGATCTAAGCGCACTGAGATGATCAGCTGAGACTCTTGTCACTATGACCTTACCCGCGGACTCGAGATGCGCCAGTGCAATCCTTGCAAGATCCTCTGGCCTTTTCCCCTCAGCGAGAACCGCCTCAGGCACATCTATCCTGTCCTCCCTTCTGTGATCTATCTTTGCGATCGATCCAACCTCTCTGTAGCTGAGAAGCCGTATACCGCTCAGTGCCTCCTCTAAATCAATCTCTCCCCGCGAGAACCTCTCAAGGATATCACGAAGCCCGGTCACGTGGGAATGGTATGGATGGAATGGATAAAGAGGTTTCCGCATCGAACGTGCGCCGCAGAATCCCGAAGATTCAGAGTCTGTCGCAGGTTCAAAAATTCACAAAAATAAAAAGCCCGGGATGCTGCCCCGGGCATCTCATCTCACTCTGACCCTGATGGTCTTGTCGAGCTGGCTTCCATCAACGGTTGCTGTCACCCTGAAGCTCTTCTCCCCTGGAGCGCCAAATGTCGAGCGCATCCTGTACATGCCTGTTGCAACCCTCTTGAGAGTGCTTCCCTGCGTGGCTGCATCCTGCGGGCTCCAGGTCATCTTCAGGAACGTCGGGTCTGTGAGTTCGCCGTAGTTGTTGTAGAACCTCAGAGTCATCAGGTAGTCCCTGTTTGCTCTCCTGGAGCTGAAGCTCGCCCTTACATCGCACGGCGGCAGCGCGCTTGTTATCTTCAGAGGCGTGGCGTAAATGCTGTTGCCATCTACGTATGACAGCCAGTAACGTCCATTGCCACAGGCGATTGATGGCCAGCTGAGATCTCCGCTCAGCACGAGGCTCTTATCGATGCTGCTCCAGTCGCGCCTGTACCTCTCCAGCGCTATCCCATCTTCACTCCTGTACACCAGCATGAACTCACCATTGCTCCACAGCAGGTACGGCTGATCCTCATCTGTGGATCCTCCTGTCAGCCTCCTGGTGTCCAGCAGGTTGAGGTTCGTGTCGAGCTTCTTGACGACCACATCGAGATTCCCGCGATCCTCTGACACATAAGATACGTAGATGTAGCCGCTGGCCAGCACTAGGGAGGGGATGTCCTGATAGTAACTGTCGGCTGTGAGCCTCACGCTCCTGAGAGGCTTCCAGGTCGAGTCGAAGCGTGTCAGGTAGATGTCACCGTTGCTGCTCTTGCCGCCCTCCCATGACTGGTAGGCCAGGTAGAAATCATCCCCCACCTTCAGCAGAGCCGGAGAGTCCTGATCGCTCGCAGATGTTGTGAGCTGCCTCGTCTCCAGCACATTCAGGCCCGGATCGAGCTTCTTCATGAAGATGTCCATGTTGCCCTTCTCGTTGGAGACGTACACAACATAGTAGTTCTTTCCGTCATAGACGACTGAGGGCCTGTCCTGGTATGCAGTGTCGCTGGTCAGAAGCTTGCTGCTCAGAGGTTTCATAGACGCATCATACGTCTGTATCCTGATGTCGCCGTTGCTGCTCCTGCCACGCTCCCACGACTGACAGACAAGCGCAAACCCTCTGTCCGTGGATATCAGCCTGGGTGAGTCCTTGATCTGGCCCCTGAGCTGGGCGCCAGTCACGATGTCCATCCTCGGCTGGAGCAGCCTGTAGACCTGGCCCCTGGCGCTGTCGTAGGCGTTCGCTGACGCATGCTTTCCATCCCTGGCATAGACGAAGACCGTGTAATCGCCAGCATCTCCAAGATCCGAACTCCACGTCCATGTGTTCGAGGTCGACCAGTCCCTGACTATCTGCCACGTGTTCCCCGTCGATGGGCCCTTAAGCCAGAACCTGTAGTAGATCGGATCTCTATCAGGATCTGTAGCCATTGCAGTCCATTTGATCGCCGTCCCGCTGGACTGTGGGCTTGGTTTGTCAGGCGTGAGCGAGGTTATCACAGGCGGAAGATTCGGCTTTGCCACGATGCTGAAGGCCGCGCTGGCCTGGTCATCCCAGCCCGTGGGTGGTGCATGCAGACCATCCCTGATCTGGACCACCACCTGAGACCTGCCGATGTCAATATCGGATGTCCTCCATGTCCATGTGTTCGAGAGCGACCAGTCCTGCACGACCCTCCATGTGTAGCCTGTGGACGGGCCGTTCAGCATGAACCTGTAGTAGACCTGGTATCCCTCAGGATCAATCGCCGTAGCACTCCATGTCACCGTGCTCCCTGCGTACTGCGGGCTCGGGAGGCTCGAGCCGAAGCTCGTTATCACCGGCGGCAGGTTCGGGCGCGGTATGAATCCCAGGATCGTGTATCCGCAGGTCTTCCTGTCATCATAATCTGGAGAGTGCTTGCCATCCTTCACGTATACCATTATCTCATTGAAACCGATGTCAAAGAACGATGTCCTCCATGTCCATATGTTCCTGGATGTCCAGGATGTCATCTCTCTCCAGGTGTATCCTGTCGAAGGTCCTTTAAGCAGGAACTTGTACTGCAGCGGATCCCTCTCCGGATCGCGTGCCACAGCCCGGAAGCTGACCCAGGCGCCAGGGTACTGTGGGCTCGGCCTGTCGACCATTATCAGACTCAGCTCCGGAGGCCTGTTGGTCTCCCTGAGAGTGAAGCTCTTCGTGACCTGCACATCACCGGTATCGCTGTGGTAGTTGTCTCTGATCCATACACGGATATCATAGGTGCCCGGCTGGAGCCCAGCGGTGTTCCAGGACCATGTGTTATCAGAGGACCAGCTCCTCCTCTCCTGCCAGAGTCCTGATGTGGATGGACCCTTGAGCCAGAAGCTGTATTCCAGCGGGACCGTGGATGTGGCGCTAGCTGTCCACACCACCGTCGTGCCGACGTTCTGCGGGCTTGTTTTGTCCGATGTCAGCGTCGCGCCTGTCGGGAGAGACTTGTAATTGCCGAAGTCTACGCCGGTCTTTGTCTCGCCTGAGCTGAGCGTTATCGAATAGGATCCACCGGCCGGTTTCGTGACGCTCCAGCCCGACTTCAGGGTCTCTGTGACTGTGTATGTTCCTGCATCAAGTCCTGTGAAGTTGTACCATCCGTCGCTGTCTGTGATCGCTGTCCTGGTGTAGGTGCTGTTGCTTATCTTTATCTCCCATCCTGGAAGTCCCTGCTCCCCTGCATCCCTGACACCGTTGTTGTTCTTATCGTTGAACTTTGTTCCCCATACGGATGCCTTCGTCGAGAGATACCTGTTCCCGAAGTTCTTTCCTGATACGCTTGAGCTGGTGACTGTGACCGTGTGTGATCCATCCCCTCCAGGGTATGTCTGCGTCCAGCCAGGTCTGGAGAGCTCGCTGATCTTGTATGTGCCCGGTGCTATGTTGCTGAAGGTGTATGACCCGTCAGAGCCTGTGTACTGCGTTTCCGTTATGTGCACACCCAGAGTTGTGGTGCCGTCAAGTACCACTCCCCATCCGGGGATACCTGGATCTCCAGCATCATTTCCATCGCCATTCAGATCGTTGAACTTCTTTCCTGAGATTGTGTAAACGCCTGCTATACCGAAGCTCGCATCAAGGACTGTGCTCGTGGTCACGGTCACAGTTATAGTCGATGATGTCACAACCACATAGCCCTCAGGCAGAGGATCGCTGATCGTGTAAGTTCCAGGCGCGACGTTATCGAATGTGTACGAGCCGTCCTCAGATGTCTTTGTGCTCCTCACGACCTTTCCGTTCTCGATCAGGTTCACATCGCTTCCCGGTATCCCAGGCTCGCCCTCGTCCCTGACCTTGTTTGCGTTCAGATCGTAGTACTTCATGCCCTTTATCGACAGGCTTCCAGCAACGCCGATATCGAAGCTCAAGTCAGCGGTTCCGAGCTGCAGATCTCTGCTCTCAGTTGTCGCCTTCCAGCCGTCCTGCGGGATCAGCTTCACCCTGTAGGTGCCCGGGGACAGACCCTCGAATTTGTATGATCCATCAGCTCCTGTCTCAGTCATGGAGGTGACGTTTCCGCCCTGCTCGAGGGTCACGCTCCAGCCCCTGACTCCAGGCTCGCCCTCGTCCCTGACACCGTTGGCGTTGATGTCGTTGAATACAACTCCTGATATCGATCTCAAACCTGCATACCCGAAGTCGACGTTTGGCAAGCTTGAGTCCCTGACCTCCACGGTGTGCACGCCGGTCTTAGGCGCGGTCTGGCTCCAGCCGTCCTGCTTCACGGCCTCGACTTTGTAGCTGCCAGGCCTGAGATGATCGAAGGAGTAGAAGCCGTCATCAGATGTGACTGCAGTCCGCTCCTCCCCATCAGACATCGTCAGCTTAACCGTCCACCCGGGAAGCCCGGGCTCGCCATCGTTGACGCCGTTCGCATCGAGGTCGCTGAAGACCCTGCCTGATACCGTGAAACCGATCATCTGGACTCCAAAGTCCACACCACTCTGATCCGAGTCTGTGATGCTCACCTCTCTGGAGGGAACGCTCGCGTTCCAGCCGGCCTGCAGAACCACTCTAAGTGTGTATACTCCAGGCGTCAGATTCCCGAATCTGTAAGAGCCATCGTCTCCCGTCGTCGCAACAATTTCAGTGGCATCAGGCCTCGTCAGGCGTACCTCCCAGCCCTTCACGCCAGGCTCGCCGTCGTTGACGCCGTTGTTATTCGCATCCTCGAACAGCCTGCCGCTTATGTAGTATGTCCTGGCCATGTTCCCGAAGTTGATTCCCGTCACATCTGAATCTGTCAGGTTCACCTGCTGGCTCTCAGATGCTGTCGGATCCCAGCCAGCTTTCGCCTGCTCTCTCACAGTGTACAGACCTGGCGATAGACCATCAAACCGGTAGTATCCGTCGAATCCGGTTGTTGTCTGAACTTCAGTCTGGTTTGGCATCGTGAGAACGATCGTCCACCCGTCCAGGCCAGCCTCGCCGGAATCCATAACGCCGTTCCCATTCAGATCATTGAACTTGTAGCCGGATATGCTCATCACCGGCAGAACCACGTTCTCTTCTGAGACCGGAGGCGTCACATTTATCGGAACTGTCACGTTCACAGGCGCTGTTACGTTCTCTGTGACATTGGCAGCCACAGTGACGTTCTCTGGGGCAGTAGCTCTGAGAACCTCGTACTCCTCAGCGACCGTGCTGTCAGCGGATCCATCTGTGGCATGCCTGTTGTCCCTGACGCCTGCGGTTATCGTGTGCACCCCGATATCCTGCTCTGTCGTCGACCAAGTCCATGTGTTGTCAGCAGACCAGTCCCTCACAACGTTACCATCCACCATGAACTGGTACTCGAGCGCATCCCCGTCAGGATCTGATGCATTCGCTGTCCATGCAACCACCACACCCGCGACCTGTGGCGATTCCGGTGATGCAACCAGACTATCGATCACAGGCGGATTGTTCGGTACTACCCTGGCCTCTACAGTGTACTGGGATGACGCGGAAACAGGCTCGTTCCTTCCATCTCTCACAGCAACCGTCACAGTGTGAGATCCAACATCTCCATCTGTCGTCGACCACGTCCATGTGTTTTCAGCAGACCAGTCCCTCACAACGCTACCATCCACCATGAACTGGTACTCGAGCGCATCCCCATCAGGATCTGATGCATTCGCTGTCCATGCAACCACCACACCCGCGACCTGTGGCGATTCCGGTGATGCAACCAGACTATCGATCACAGGCGGATTGTTCGGTACTACCCTGGCCTCTACAGTGTACTGGGATGACGCGGAAACAGGCTCGTTCCTTCCATCCCTCACAGCAACTGTCACAGTGTGAGATCCAACATCTCCATCTGTCGTCGACCAAGTCCATGTGTTGTCAGCAGACCAGTCCCTCACAACGTTACCATCCACCATGAACTGGTACTCGAGCGCATCCCCATCAGGATCTGATGCATTCGCTGTCCATGCAACCACCACACCCGCGACCTGTGGCGATTCCGGTGATGCAACCAGACT
>JARYLI010000017.1 GCA_029907715.1 Methanothrix sp. | reverse complement strand
TACTATCCGGAACTCATGGTGTATAATAGTTCCTGTAGTCGATACTATAGGAACTTATAGTGTGGGTAGGGGTTACTTTTGGTAAAATCGGATTGTGTGAGTTTCAGTTCCCTTTTCCTTGGGATTCGTTTTGCAGCTTTAATCGGGTGAAATTCATAAATTTTCCCCGATAAGTATCTTTCAGTTCCCTTTTCATCGGGATTCGCCTTGCAACAGGTGTGCAGAGGAGACGAGGGGAACCAGTGTATGACTTTCAGTTCCCTTTTCATCGGGATTCGCCTTGCAACGCGGAGCGGGTGCCAGTCTCAGTGTATACGAAAGTGCTTTCAGTTCCCTTTTCATCGGGATTCGCCTTGCAACACAAAATACTGGACACTGAGAAGTGCGTCCAGGTATCTTTCAGTTCCCTTTTCATCGGGATTCGCCTTGCAACTGAAGAAATCGCCGTACGTGCTCGTTGTAAATTCAATCGACTTTCAGTTCCCTTTTCATCGGGATTCGCCTTGCAACCCGTAAATCATAACGATCGGGCCATCTTTGCTGTTTCCCTTTCAGTTCCCTTTTCATCGGGATTCGCCTTGCAACGCAAATATACAGCAAATTCGACATTTGAAGAATTGCCTTTCAGTTCCCTTTTCATCGGGATTCGCCTTGCAACTTGTGAATGACCTGCTGGATGATTACGGGTGGCAAGGCTTTCAGTTCCCTTTTCATCGGGATTCGCCTTGCAACAAGGTGAAGGAGGCGATGCGGTCGCAGATTCACACAACTTTCAGTTCCCTTTTCATCGGGATTCGCCTTGCAACTTCAGAAAGCGACCGATGTATGTGAAGGGTACGCCACTTTCAGTTCCCTTTTCATCGGGATTCGCCTTGCAACTTTGGATTTCGCGGCAGTCTATCAAACCAAGGGACCAAGCTTTCAGTTCCCTTTTCATCGGGATTCGCCTTGCAACTCTGTTCGTATACACTCATCGGCTCTCCGGTAATACCTTTCAGTTCCCTTTTCATCGGGATTCGCCTTGCAACCTTTCCAGGACACCCGCAGAAACAACCGCCCAAAAATTCGCTTTCAGTTCCCTTTTCATCGGGATTCGCCTTGCAACAAATGGAGAGCTCGTCGAGCGCGCAAGCGTTTCCGCTGCTTTCAGTTCCCTTTTCATCGGGATTCGCCTTGCAACTTTGGATTTCGCGGCAGTCTATCAAACCAAGGGACCAAGCTTTCAGTTCCCTTTTCATCGGGATTCGCCTTGCAACTCTGTTCGTATACACTCATCGGCTCTCCGGTAATACCTTTCAGTTCCCTTTTCATCGGGATTCGCCTTGCAACCTTTCCAGGACACCCGCAGAAACAACCGCCCAAAAATTCGCTTTCAGTTCCCTTTTCATCGGGATTCGCCTTGCAACGCCTTCTCGGTTGAGCGAGAAATGCAGGATATCATTCTTTCAGTTCCCTTTTCATCGGGATTCGCCTTGCAACTATCAACAACTTCCCTCAGATTCGCGGGAAGTTCATCGTACTTTCAGTTCCCTTTTCATCGGGATTCGCCTTGCAACTATCGAGGTTATGATCTGTCCGATCTGTCTAAAATGAATTCTTTCAGTTCCCTTTTCATCGGGATTCGCCTTGCAACGGAGTGCATGGGACCGCGCTAGATATCGCGCTAAAAGCCTTTCAGTTCCCTTTTCATCGGGATTCGCCTTGCAACCAACAGACGTTAGAATCTGGATCACCGCGCCAGACGAACTTTCAGTTCCCTTTTCATCGGGATTCGCCTTGCAACGTCCGGTCCAAGACGTACACAATTGATGGCACGTTCAGCTTTCAGTTCCCTTTTCATCGGGATTCGCCTTGCAACCCGTGGAAGGGAATCGGGAATCACAGCGAAGATCACTTTCAGTTCCCTTTTCATCGGGATTCGCCTTGCAACACAATTTTCGCATCTACGTACAGGGTGCCGACGTCCCCATCGCTTTCAGTTCCCTTTTCATCGGGATTCGCCTTGCAACCGGTGTACCGCCCGTCTTTGCGACGGGCGATTTCGTACACTTTCAGTTCCCTTTTCATCGGGATTCGCCTTGCAACCAATATTGCGCCGGGCGGGCTGAGTGACGACGCGACTTTCAGTTCCCTTTTCATCGGGATTCGCCTTGCAACTCAGTGACATAAGACTTGATCTTGGAGCGGGTAAGCCGGTTGTCTTTCAGTTCCCTTTTCATCGGGATTCGCCTTGCAACTCATTGAGAAGATGATACAGAGGATGGAGGACAGAACTTTCAGTTCCCTTTTCATCGGGATTCGCCTTGCAACACCAGCCTGCCCTTGCTGTCGCGCGACGCGCGTAAGCTTTCAGTTCCCTTTTCATCGGGATTCGCCTTGCAACCCTGATCTTTTCGAGTGTGTCCTTCATAACACGGAGCGCTTTCAGTTCCCTTTTCATCGGGATTCGCCTTGCAACGCAAGACAGCTTTTATCATCCGGACAGGCTGCTGTTGTTCTTTCAGTTCCCTTTTCATCGGGATTCGCCTTGCAACTATGGCCCGATTTTGTGGGGGTTAACATGAATCACATCTTTCAGTTCCCTTTTCATCGGGATTCGCCTTGCAACGATATCGCGCTAAAAGCTGGTGCGATAAGAAGGCACACTTTCAGTTCCCTTTTCATCGGGATTCGCCTTGCAACTAAATGGTATCGCTCGAATCGATTCAAAACGAATACCTTTCAGTTCCCTTTTCATCGGGATTCGCCTTGCAACCTGGACTATGATTTCTTTATCGAAAATTGTAAATATTCTTTCAGTTCCCTTTTCATCGGGATTCGCCTTGCAACTCAGTTCAGCATTTGATAAGCTTCGAAATTATGATCTTTCAGTTCCCTTTTCATCGGGATTCGCCTTGCAACCAGAGTGTGCTGGACGACTATCAGATCTCTGTAACGCCTTTCAGTTCCCTTTTCATCGGGATTCGCCTTGCAACTGATGAAGGAGCGAGGCGAGGATCTGGGGATGAGCTCTTTCAGTTCCCTTTTCATCGGGATTCGCCTTGCAACCCGCTTGATCTCCGCATCCTTCAGAGCGCAAACATTGCCTTTCAGTTCCCTTTTCATCGGGATTCGCCTTGCAACCCGTATGATATAAAAACAGTGTGCGATGCGATACAGCTTTCAGTTCCCTTTTCATCGGGATTCGCCTTGCAACTCAAGTTAGCGGAAGTACTGGACGAAGTGCCACCAACTTTCAGTTCCCTTTTCATCGGGATTCGCCTTGCAACTGTGCCTCAGGACGAGATAATCAGTTTTTTCGAAGCGCTTTCAGTTCCCTTTTCATCGGGATTCGCCTTGCAACAAAGCGCGCACATATTTTGGATCGAACGCACATATTTTCTTTCAGTTCCCTTTTCATCGGGATTCGCCTTGCAACAGCCCATATGAGGGGTCTATTTTACATAAATCTTTTGCCGGACAGGTCTGAATTGTGGTGGATTTTCGCCAGGTACCAGGATGTAAGCAGGTATATAAACTCTGGCGAAGACCTTAAACCATCTTATTTGGTGAGTCCTGGATCAGAACATCCTCGAACGGTGAAAGACGATCACTCAGACTCCTGCCAGGTTCCTGGGCAAGGTATTCCATCGCTCTGACAACACACGCATCTGAATCGATCGTAGCATCTGCTTCTGTAGAATCGCTGCTTATCGCTTGAACAGTACCACATCCAGCTCGCAGCGCCGCTAACTGCTCGCTTCGCCCCGCTCATTAAAAGTGAAGCGGGGCTGCGCTCGCAGCCTCTGGCGGCTTGCCTCCCGCTCCTGCCTCTGCCTCACCCTTCACGGTCGCCACGCTCTCCTTCTCGCCTCCGCCTTCTTTGATTCTATTTCAGTCATATGTCCTCTCCTCTTATCATAATGTTTTAAAGCTCGATGCCCAGGGCCTGAGCCTTCATCTTCCTGGCCTTCTCGAGCGCCCTCTCCTTCGTGATCTTGTTACAGCTCCCGAGATAGACAGTGCGGATCTTCGAGCCCTCTCTCCACGAGGTTATCCACCGCCAGTAGGTCTTCTTGCCCTTCAGGAGGGCCACATTCCGCACGCTCAGATCTTCGAGCCGAGCCCGCTTCTCCAGGAGCTCTGCCCTTGCTCGGTACTCCGCCGCGGTCTGAAGCCTCAACCGCACCGCAGGCTCCATCTTATCGATCTTCTACAGGATCGCCGCCTACCGCTCGAACCTCTCAGCCTCGGCTTTTAGCTGCCTCGCCCTGCGCCTTGATGGGGTCAAGTTCACCAGACCACGCTCCAGCCAGTGTTAGTATCATATTATATAAAAAATCGGCTAATGTGATACTATCAACTTTCAGTGAGCAGCGGCACTAAAATTTTTACAAATATTTATAAAAAATTCACCATGGATACCATATTTTGCCGTACTACACAAAACTCGGGTGTATAACAGTTCCTGTAGGAGATGTTAGTATTTGCTCAATATCGTGAGCGTACTTGAGTTACTTATCAAGTGAAGCCGCTATCATCGGGCATAGTCATCCAGAAATACTCCCCGAGGGCAATTTACCTCAACGTATTGAGCATGTTCATGATCTGAACAGATTTCAGCTTTTTCTGAAATTTAGCATTTACTCGAACTTCTGTTCATGGGCTCAGATCATTGAATCCACATCCCTCAGCAGCCTGTTTGAAATTGAAATTTTTGCTAACGCTCAGACGCAGCAGACTTCAATTTTACTCCTCGAAGTAGTCGTGGTCTATCTTCTTGATATGAAGTGATCTTACCGTATTCACTCCTACATCGTTATCGATCATCAGCTCGACCAGCGTCTCGCCATCGATGAGCACGATCCTGCTGTCGATGTACTTCACGTAATCATGAGCCTCGTCAGAGAATCGCCCTGTGGTTATGAATATGCCCTTGCGCGCATGCCTCCCCTGGAGCGCTCCAGCGAACTTCTGGATCTCAGGACGCCCGACCACCCCATCCCAGCGCTTGGCCTGGATGTAAACAGAATCCAGGCCGAGACGATCCTCCTTTATCACACCGTCTATCCCACCATCGCCCGTTCGACCGATCGCCTGGCCTGCATCCTGGCGCGTGCCGCCGTATCCCATCTTCACAAGAACGTCTATCACCAGCCTCTCAAAGAACTCCGGCGAGCACTGCTTCATCATGCTGAGGAGATCCGCAGCAAGGCTCTCACGCAGCTGTTTGTATGCATCCTCCAGCAGCTCCTCAGGGCTGTATGCTGATACATCGCATAATTCAGCATTACCCTCATGATCAGGATCATTTGCTTTCATAAGATGACGTATAAATTTATGATCAATCTTCGTCGGGTTACTCTTCAAGAGCTCGATACCCTTCTGAGTTATGCGAAAATGTTTCGGCTTAGGGTATTCGAGGAGACCTCCCTGTTTAAGGGCTGCTCGTGCACAGACCACTTGATTATTGAAAATGATCAACTTCCCAGATGGATACCGTTTCTTGCGCTCTTCATCCGTCAGGTTGAATCTCTCTGCCATTGCATCTATAGCTTCCTGGAACGAGTGTACCTTCTGGTCTGCTGCAAACTGCAGCAGTGGAAGCATTATCGTTTCGTAGTCAGGAATGCTCATTGTCTACCATCTCCTGGTAAATTGTAACATTCAGCCCCGCGGTGCTCATTACCACCAGAGCCCCTGAATAGATCCAGCAGAACGGATATCATCTCACATCTCCCTCTTATTGCCCCACGCCCGTTTGATGAGATTCCCTCCTCGTCAAGATAGCCGGCCTCGCGCATGAGCCGGCGCTCAATGTCCCTTCTGTCGCTCCTCCTCCATCAGCCGCTTGATCGCGAACTCGATCGCATGGGATCGGCTGGCGAAGATCTTCTCATCGATTTTGTGATCTATCCATTGGATGAATTCTGGATCGATTGTGATAGCAATACGCGGTTTTGTATTTTTATCTTCACGCATAATACCAGATGGTTGCTGATAGTATTTAATAGTTGTTAGGTGGTATATGTACATTTAAATATGATTAGTGAATACTATATGTTCAATGATAGATTAAGGTGGAGCTCAAATGAATCCTACAGTCGAAATCTCGATGCGTGAGACCAAGAAGTACGGCATCAGGAGGACGATCTTTTCCATCTGGGACACCGAGAACAGATCGATCACCGAAGTAGAGTACAACCACAGGTCCAGAGCCCGGAGCTGCCCTAAGTGCAAGTCTGAGAGCTGCGAGCACATCCTCCAGGCGAGGGTCTGGTGGAGCATGGAGCAGGAGGCCATCTGGCGGCGCATGGATGCGATGTATCCTGCGGAGCCGGTGAGGCCGCGCGTCAGGTTCGCACCATGCCTGGACTGAGGTGATGGGGTGCTGAAGGCGGTTATCGATGCAGAAACCCTGCGGGGTGCGATCGAGGCCGCATCCCCACTGGTCACGGAGGCCAGGCTCACTATATCCGACAGGGGGCTAGAGCTCAGGGCGATCGATCCCGCCAGCGTTGCGATGGTCTCGCTCTCAGGATCGACGCCTCCGCGCTCGAGTCCTTCCAGGCACCCCCTGGAGAGATCAGAGTCGATCGGATGCGCCTGAGCGATCTGCTGAGCACAGCTGACAGGGGTGAGCACGGTGAGGCTTGAGCTTCTGGAGGATGTTTTCACAATAAAATTAATAAATCATGTAACTCATTTCATACATGTAATATAAAGCATATACCATATCAATTATGGTAATAATAAGTTTAAATGAAATATTAATCATAGAATTGAGTCATATCAGGTGAATATAGCTTGGCCATTAATATGCCCATCCTGCTAAGAAGGTATGATGAAGTCATCAAGATGGATATAATCCGGCTATCAAACTACGCCATATCCTTTCTCCTCATACTCATCCTCAACTTTGTGCTTCCCAGAATGATGCCGGGCGATCCGCTGCATGCCATATATGGGGAAGAGGCGCTGATAGCAATGACCCCGGGGATGGAAGCAGAGATAATAAAGAGATTCGCCCTCGACCAGCCATGGCATGCACAGCTGATCACATACATAACAGCACTGCTCAGAGGTGATCTCGGGTACTCTTACTACTACAGAACCGGAGTATCAGAGGTGATACTGGGATTCCTCCCCTGGACGCTTCTCCTCACAGGTCTTGCTTTCGTCATCTCCTCATGCATCGGAGTGATTCTGGGCATAGAGTCCGGCTACAGGAGGGGCTCAAAGCTGGATGGTTGCATGCTTTCAGGAATGATGTTTCTGGGAGGCATGCCCGACTTCTTCATTGGAATTGTTCTTCTACTGCTCTTCGGTGTGACTCTCGAGTGGGCCCCTCTGGGAGGGGCAGTGAGTCCATACGCCGGGCATGAGGGAATTGATCTGGTTCTGGATATAGCGCACCATCTCGTTCTCCCTCTGATCTCTCTTGTGCTTGTTCAGATCGCACCCACATACCTGCTCACAAGAAATGCCATGCTCAGCACGCTCAGGGCGAGGTTCATAATGACAGCGAAGGCCACTGGTTTGAGGGATGGGGCAATAAGATACAGGCACGCCGGCCGGAACTCGCTCCTGCCTGTCGTGACTGCGATGGGAATGCGCGTGCCGAACATGAT
Organism: Methanothrix sp.; assembly: GCA_029907715.1. Taxonomy (NCBI): domain Archaea; kingdom Methanobacteriati; phylum Methanobacteriota; class Methanomicrobia; order Methanotrichales; family Methanotrichaceae; genus Methanothrix; species Methanothrix sp. The sequence goes on along the minus strand of JARYLI010000017.1, from coordinate 27,857 downwards.
AACAGGAACACTCTTCCTGGAGATAGTCTTCTCGTACCCCGGCGTGGGGACGCTGCTCAACACCGCGCTCAATGCCCGGGACTACCCGCTCATACAGGGCGTGCTGCTCATCGTGACTCTAACAGTCCTGACGACAAACTTTCTGGTGGATATGACATACGTCCGTCTGGATCCGAGGGTGAGATATGCACGTTGATCTCTGGAGGGAGATGAGATCCAGCCCGGCTGGAATTTTCGGGATGGTAATAGTGGCGATCATCGCAGGCCTTGCAGTATCCGCTCCTCTCATAGCTCCATCATACAGGGAGATCGGTCCGGTCTTCAGCCCGCCGTCGGGAGAGCATCTGCTCGGCACAGACGATCTCGGCCAGGATATAGCAGCAAAGCTGATCCACGGAGCGAGAACGTCGCTGATGATCGCGGTGGGCGTGGCTCTTCTCTCGGCGCTGATCAGCGTGGTCATCGGGGGCAGCGCAGCGATGCTTGGCGGCACATATGACAAGGTCTGCATGAGGGCAGTGGATGCTGTAATATCTCTGCCATCAGTGGTCGTGATGATACTTGTGGCAGCTTACCTCCGCCCAAGTCTTGGACTGCTGATAATCCTGATTTCCCTCTTCAGCTGGCCGGGAGGGGCGAGGATCGTGAGATCGCAGACGCTCTCCCTCCAGGAAAGGCTGCATGTCGTGGCGGCCCGAGCATTCGGGGCATCCAGGAGATACATTCTCCTGAGACACATCGTCCCGGACCTGGGGCCGATCCTCGTGGCCATAATGATACAGGATGCCAGGCGCGCCGTTCTCATGGAGGCGGGACTGGCGTTTCTTGGTGTCTCAGATCCGATGATGGTGAGCTGGGGCAGGATGATGAAGCAGGCGATGTCCTTCACATATCTGGATGTGTGGAAGTGGTGGTTGATTCCAGCGGGAGTTCTGCTTTCGTTAACGCTTGTCGGTTTGAGCCTGATCGCCGCATCTCTCGAGAGGGCGATGGATCCGAGGCTGCAGGAGGATGCCTGATGCTTCAGATATCTGGACTGAGAGCGAGGTATGGAGAGCATGAGGTTCTGAGAGGTATAGATCTCATGCTTGAGAAGGGAGATTCTCTGGCGGTCGTCGGAGAGTCCGGGGCGGGCAAGACAACGCTGGGCCTGTCGATAATGCGGCTCGCTGGCACCAGGCTCGAGGGTGAGATTGTCTTCGATGGAACGAATCTCCTGGAGCTCTCAGATGAGGAGATGAGGCGTCTGCGCGGATACAGGATGGCAATGGTCTTCCAGAACGTTGAGGATGCGCTCGATCCGGTTTACACCGCAGAGGAGCAGGTCTGCGAGGCGATAGCAGCTCACAACAAATGGAGCAGAACACGCATAAGGGAGAGAGCACGCGCACTGCTCACTGCAGTGGGCCTCGACGAGATGCGTTACCGGCTGTATCCTCATCAGATGAGCGGTGGGGAGAGGCAGCGGGTTCTCATCGCAATGGCGCTCGCCAACGATCCTGACCTTCTGATCTTAGATGAGCCGACAGCCTCGCTGGACGCTCTCACAAAGGCTGATATCGTGGAGCTTCTCAGATCCGCAACCTCAGATCGCATTTCTATAATAATCACACACGACATATCGCTGGCATCGGCTCTATCCAAAAGAATGGCCGTGCTCTACTCAGGCATGATCATGGAGATGGGCAGGACTGCCGATCTGATCAGAGAGCCCAGACATCCGTACACAAGAGGTCTCATGAGATCCTTTCCAAGCATGAACACAACAAAGGACCTCCAGGGGATACCTGGGAGGTCAATCACCGGGATCGGCGGGTGTCCATTCCACCCGCGCTGCACACAGAGGATAGAGATCTGTGAGAGGGAGGCGCCAAAGCTGGCAGGATCGAACGGGAGGATGATCGCATGCCACAGGGGCGGCATAGTTCCGCTGCTGGAGATCAGGGATGTGTGCAAGTTTTTCAGCGGCTTTCCCGCGGTATCACATGTCAGCCTCACGCTGTACGAGGGCGAGACGCTCGCGCTTGTGGGAGAGAGCGGATCCGGAAAGACAACGCTTGCGAAGATCATCATGGGTCTCATCGAGCCAGATTCAGGAGAGGTACTCCTTGAGGGGGAGAGGGCGAGATGGGACGCCGGATTTTACAGGCGGGTCCAGATGATATTCCAGAACCCGAAGGAGTCGATAAGCCACAGGCTGAATGTGCTTCAGGCTGTGAGGGAGCCTCTGGACGTGCAGAGTATAGGAAGCGATGAGGAGAGGGTCGCGAGCGCGATGGGTGCTCTGGAGAGCGCCGAGCTCTCCACAGATCCTGAGTTTCTCAGAAAATACCCGCATCAGCTCAGCGGCGGAGAGGCTCAGCGTGTCGCAATCGCGCGGGCTCTGGTCATGCATCCAAAGCTGCTCATCGCGGATGAGCCCACATCAGCGCTGGATCCGAGCGTCCAGGCGAAGATCCTGCGGCTGCTCATGGATCTGCAGGAGCGTATGGGTCTATCGATTCTTTTCATAACCCACGATATAGCCCTGGCGAGAAAGGTGAGCGACAGGATCGCGGTCATGCTCAGGGGGAGCATCGTTGAGGAGGGGCCGTCGGGCGAGGTTATCAGAGAGCCTGCGCATCGGTACACCGCATCGCTAGTAAGATGCGCAGCCATGAGCTCTGTGATGGAAGAACGTGCTGTAGAGCAGTAGCTCTCAGATCGGCTGTAAAATCTGCAGGGCAGGATGCATGAGCACCCTGCCCTTCTCTGCCACTCCCCTACAGCTTTATTCTTGGAACCCCCACACCTGTGAGAACATCATCGCCCTGGAGCATATTCAGATAATATGTCTTCGAGCCGTCCATATACGGGTATATACTGCTGTAGTATCCTGAGTTCAAGTACTGCTCTGCATAGCTTCTGTACAACACCGACTCAGGAGTGACCTTCACGGTTGTGACATCGTTCTGCTTCGCGTAGTTCATCATCATATTCTTGATATCGTTCGCCCCGTCTCCGTAGATCAGGTACCTCGACCACAGGCTTGCAGCGGTCCCTGCGATGTGTGGGGTCGCCATGCTCGTGCCGCTCATCGTTGTGTAGTATCCCCAGTATATCGGGTACGTCGAGTAAACGCTCACTCCCGGCGCTCCGAAGGTTACCTCGTTGCCCTCTGGAATGTAATCGCCGTCGTTCGAGCCGGGTGAGGACCACCATATCGCATTTCCTGAGCTGTCTATGGCGCCGACGCCGACGACGCCGGGGTAGCGGGCTGGCGTTGCCATCGTTGGGTTGTTCGGGAGGCCATTTCCGGCTGCAGCTACAACCAGCACACCATTCGCCATTGAGTAATCAAGAGCTCTGTTGAGAGTGCTGGACTCCACCGAGCCACCGAGTGACATCGATATTATCTCGGCTCCGAGATCGGTGGCCCTGTATATCCCGCTGGCGACATCGCTATGGTAGAAGTTCGTGCTGTAGACCCTGAGGTCGGCCTCTGGCGCCATCCCGTAGATACCCTTCCCATCGAATCCGCCATCAGCAACTATCGTGCCCGCCACATGGGTTCCATGGCCATGTGGATCTGACTGTGTGTACTCGCCCGGACCGTATGCATCTGCGAAGTCCTCGATCCTCATGAGCAGGTCAGGGTGAAGCGTGTCAGCGCCTGTATCTATTATCGCAACATCTATACCCTCGCCGCCGTATGTCTTTGAGAGCGAGGAGCTGCTGTACATGTACTCCACACCCCACGGCACCCTGTCGTATGGCGTCTTGCTTCTCGGCTGCACCTCCCAGAGCCGATCCCATTTGTATTCGGATGTCAAAATATCATTTGCTCTCACCGCGGCTGTGTAGCTCCCTGAGCTGTAGTAGTTCTTTGCTGTCACCCACCTGCCGTTCTCCCACTGCTGTATCTTCATGTCTGACTTCTTCGCTGATATGGCAGAGGACGCTGTGGATACATACTCGTCCATGGAGTGGTGGTCGTTCTTCGGATACGCATGCGAGTACAGGTGGCTCTGGTAAAGGTAAACATCACCGCCTGATCTCTTGGCCGCGTATGTGTACAGGCCGCTCTTCACACTCGATCCTGTGCCCGACTGAGTGTATGATAATGCGGCATCGCTTCCAGTCTTCATCTCCACATCCGAGACCGCGCTCTTCACGGTCTCAGCGCTGACCGTGAGCTCTCCTGATCCGGCCTTGGTCCACTCGCCGTGGGATCTTGCGAAGTTGTTGAGATATGATGCTGAACTGTCAGACTTTATCGATTTCGCATATCCTGAGGTGTCCACAAGCGCTCCAGTTCTGTGGTATAGCTCGTTGTTGTACCTGGTGTTCGATGCATCGGCGAGCGCTGTCAGCGACATCTTGCTTGCGCCACTTACGCTCGCTGATGCAGAGGAGCTGTCGCCGTTCGAGCTAGCTCTGGAGGATGATGAGACTGTTGCTGTGCCTGTCACTGTGAGCGACTGCGAGCTTATGACCTTAACAGGATCAGAGATGGCGATCTGGGTGCCTGAGATCGTGCCTGAGGATTTCAGAGAGCTGGTTGCTATGAGCTCCTCACCGTTGCTCCTGGACCATGCGCTCTGGGATGTTGTGAGCGCTCCGTTCGTGTTGCTCAGAGTCTGGTACATCGCAGCGCTGCTCTCGCCGTATGTGGCAGAGCCTGCTATGCTGTACGGATACCCTGAGCCGCTCACGCTGTTCGACACGGATTTCGTTCCATCTGTGCTTCTGTATGTGGATGAGATCGGAGACATCTTGCCCCTTCCGGATCTGCTCCAGGTTGTGGTCACGCTGTTTCCTGAGGCGATGCCAATCGACTGGGAGCTCATAGGCTTCGAGACCCCGCTCTGCACCTCCTTTGTGACCAGGCTTCCCTTAGGGTTGGATATGACCGAGCAGAGGCTCACCCTGTCTCCGGTTGCGCTCAGGGATGCACCTGATAGAGCATATCCGCCGGTGGCCGCCAGGAGCATCGTTGATGCTCTTTCATCAGCATCACCCCCCTCATCCTCCATAAGGATCTCATGCTTGCTGCTGCTCCCCAGATCAGATGCGGATGCAGTCAGGCTTCCAGGGCCGTTAAGGGCGAGATCTCCATAGACAGCAGAGCTGCCTGATCCGAGGGTGCCGAAGATTGCCCCCTCGTAGACTGTGGATGCCACCTCCCCGGACCCATCTTTACTTGAGAATCCAGCAGAGACGTATCCGTTCATGCCAGCGATCTGGGTGCTCTCCATTGCTGAGACGTCATTTCCCACGCCAATGCTCTGAGCTGATGAGAGAAACCCGGACTCCACACCTGCACTGTGCATGGCCTCAAGATCACCGCTGACGCCATTCAGTGAGGATGATACAGAGCCCGAGGCAGATAGGGCCTGCGAGATGCCCGCTCCACTGCCATCCCCTGCAACAGCGCTGGACAGGGAGAGAGATGATGTGCTCTCGATGCTGCTGCCAGCACTGTACCCCTTTGATGATATGGATGTGGAGATGCGATTGTTTCCCGTTCCGGAGGCGCTCTTCGTCTGCTCTACAGATCCCTGGCCCAGGCTTGTCGCCTCGGAAAGAGACGTGGAGGTGTCCAGCTCGTAGCTCTCAGAGAGCGTCACAGATCCACCATAACCGCTGGAGCCATAGCTCACGGATATCGCACATGCTGTGGGCATCAAGATGAGCACAGCGAGAAGAAGAACGCATCTTCCAGGATCCATTTGCACCACCCCACCCATATCTTTGATACATAATTCAGATACGTATCAAATATAAGTATTTCTGGTAAGAGTATAATTTAATTAGATTTGTATGAAAGTTTGCAAATTTATTTTATAAGTAGTGTTGCAGAACTGCTCAGGTAAATCTGCCCACGCTATTATGCGTCTGGCAAGCTGGAGGTCGTGCAATGTGGTTGGAGGAACTCATTCAATCGCCATGATCACATTGCAGAACCAGTGCCTCTTCTCGCGAGTCATCAGATTGGTAAAAGCGTTGTCTTTTCATGATTTTGCGTGACCAGGGCAAGCTCTTCCAGGAATGCCCATCGCTCTTACGTATTCTGCAACTTGAATGACATGCAGGCCGATTGCTGAATGCACCCGTCCCAATGCCAGGCCTTCGACTGCGTCGAAGGGTTCCGACAGTTTCGACCTCGTCGAAACTCTTCGACGCAGTCGAAGATAAGTCGAAACGAGTGCATGACTGGTGCCTCTTCAAGTTATCAGATGGATGAGAGCGAAGACAAAAATATTGAGAATCAATATGCTCCCCAAGCCACTCTTGCGAGATTAGACGGATACCGGAGTACGTGAATCTCGTGCCGTCAAAGATCAACCTGCTGCTGTGCGCTTCATCTCGTCGATGACTGCGTCTGTGAACCCGGATGTCGTGCAGGATCCGCCGAGATCAGGGGTTTTCAGGCCTTTTGAGAGAGCGCTGTCAACCGCATGCTCGATCAGCTGCGCCATGCCTTTTTCGCCGAACCACTCGAGCATCATTGCAGCGCTCCGTATCGCTCCCACAGGATTTGCTATGCCCTTCCCCGCGATGTCCGGCGCGCTCCCGTGTATCGGCTCGAAGAGCGCCCAGCGGTCACCCAAATTCGCGCTGGCGCAGAGCCCCAGGCTGCCGACAATGCCTGCGCCCTCATCGCTGAGAATGTCCCCAAAGAGGTTTGTCGTCACCATAACGTCGAACCTCTCGGGCCTGACGACCAGATTGTATGCCGCAGCATCAACAAGCATCTCGTCATACCTGATTCCGTACCTTTCAGCGACCTCCCTGCATGTCCTCAAAAACAAGACATCGCTCTTGAGGACGTTCGCCTTGTGTATTATTGTGAGGTGCCTCCGATCCGATGCGATCCTGCATGCCACCTCAGCGATCCTCTGGCTTCCCCGTCTCGTTATGACCCGCACTGTCCTGGCCTCCTCATCGCCAAGCACCTCCAGACCCGAATAGAGGCCTTCAGTGTTCTCCCTCACAATGATGGCATCGATCCTGCTCGATCGGAGGGGCCTTATGTTCGCATACAGGTCAAGCTCTTTTCTTATCCTTATCAGGACGCTCCTGTAATCGGGATCAGGCGGAGTTGTGATGGCACCGAAGAGTGTGCAGTCGCACTCCTTCATCCCCTCAATATCATCATCTGTTATGGCCTTTCCATCGCGACTCCATCTGCCGTAGCCTATATCGAATTCCACGAACTCCCCATCGAATCCGGCTTCCCTCAGGACGCGAACCGCGCTCGATATGACCTCAGGACCGATGCCGTCTCCAGGCACCAGAGCGACTCGCTTCATCTCCCGCTCCTGATCGATTCGGCCAGCATCCTCAGAGCCTGCTCGATCTGATGCGGCCCGTCACCCCAGTGGACCACGACCCCAGGATGCCCATGCATTCTGATCAGCCCTTTCCTCTCGGATCTGCAGCATCTTGTGATGAATGGGCCAGCTGGTACCAGAAGGTCTCCGCTCACAGGGCATATGTTGGTGAACCTGTGCTTTCTCTCCCCGTAGACCGCTCTGAAGATCTCTCTGGATATCTCGCATCCCACTATCTCAGGCACAGGAGCTGTGACCCTGTCCGCATCGAGGGATCTTCCAAGCCCTGATGCCCTGCACGGAAAGTAGACATCCTCCCCCTTGAAGCTCCTGAGATCTAGAATCCTGGGTTTGAAGCCCATCGTCAGATCACCTATGACGCCGCACTCCTCGAGCCTCTCTATGACGTAAACAAGCCACGGCGGCTCAGGGGGCTGGACATCAAGGATCTCTATTTCCATTATCGCTCCAGGATCAGGATCGTGAACGAAGGTCACATGCTCATCCGGACCCCTGAAGATGACTGTATTGACTCTGCCCCTGCAGAGATCCATCGCCAGTCTTATGAGATGAGCCCGATTTCTTGTGTTCACAATCTCCGGATACTCCACGATCTCGTCGCCACTGGAGATCATCTCGATGTGAGATGCCCTTCTCATGAACCCCTCGCCATCGCTCTCGATCCTGTAAATGCATATGCTGCTCCCCTCATATGATATCAGGTATCTTGTGGCAAAGTACACAGGATCGCCATGCCTGGGCTCTCTGGAGATGCCTATCTGCTTGTAGTCCTCAGGGAATATCAAATCAGACCACGCTCCCTCTGCTTTCTCCTGTGGGCCACAAGCCCACCATCGTTCAGTATCTCCATCAGAAAGTCCGGGAGCTTTCTGCCGGTGTACTCCCTGCCACTGATAGTGACCTTTCCACTGGAAAGATCAACCTCCACGATCTCCCCCGTCTCACACCTGACGTCAGCTTCCATGAGTGGAAGACCGATGTTTATGGCGTTCCTGTAAAATATCCTGGCGAAAGATCTTGCAACAATGCAGGATATTCCTGCGAGCTTCAGGGCGAGAGGGGCTTGCTCCCTGGAAGAGCCACATCCGAAGTTCTTGCCAGCCACTATGACATCTCCCGGCTGAACCCTGGACGGGAACGACGGGTCCAGGCCCTCCATTACGTGCTCCGCAAGCTCGCGCAGGTCCCTCGTCCTGAGGTACTTTCCTGGAATTATGACATCTGTATCAACATCATCCCCGAAGACCCATGCCCTGCCCCTGATCATGAGGCAAAGTGAGGATGCATCTTTAATATTCCTTTCTGCAGGAGGCGACTGAGACCAACGAGATCGCAGGATCCAAGGCATGCGCTGCTGAACTGAGATTCTGTCATTGATTCTGCGGTATCAGTCATCAGGATGCGATCTCGCAGGATCCGTCACCCATGTGTCAGTGAGTGCCGATTCCTGTATTCGGTGATGCGTGCCCCAGACCACTGGAATGTGAGTGCCCCGGCACCCGTAACCCAAGAACAAAAATTTTAAGTAAAATCAAATTAATTTACTCAAATGACCAGAACATAACTAAAGAGAATATGCATAAATGAGGGTCCCATTGCCTGAAGGAGGCTGGAGGTGGATAATGGCACATAAATGCATCAGAGACCTGCAAGCATGGCGCATCTGGTTTGTAGGTCTATTCCTGTTCTCATCGCTTATTCTGCAGGCGAGCGCTGACTTTGTGACATTCCACGGTGATAACCAGAGGACCGGCAATCTGAGCGGTCCAGGTCCTGATTCACCTGATATTCTGTGGAGCACGAGCCTAACAGGACATGGATACATTGCTGGATCAGCTTCGATCTCAGCTGGCAGGATCTTCGTCTCGAACTGGCCTGACATGACGTTCAGGGGAGAGCTGGGGCTTGCATGCATCGATGAGAGAAACGGGACTGTCCTCTGGATAAATCCCATAGGCGGAAAGGGCGGGGCATCGACACCAGCGGTGTTTGGTGAGAGGGTCTTCACGGGCTCGCTGACAGGCGAGGTTTACTGCGTTGATGCTCTTACCGGCAAGACTCTCTGGAACAGAACAATAGAGAGAGACCCGATGTACTGGGGCGTCGCCTCATCCCCCCTCATCGAAAACAATACGCTCTACATCATGAGCTTCTCTGATGGCGCGCTCCATGCGTTGAACCTGGATGGCGATGAGCTCTGGAATCTCTCGACGGGATCCATCTCGCCTTTCGCATCCCCTGCCGTATCTGGAAAGATGATCTATTTCCCTGGAGGAGATCCGGCTCTCTACTGCGTCAGCGCCTCCACGCAGGAGATCATGTGGAAAGCTCCTGCAGATGCAGCCATCACCTCAAGCCCTGCAATCTGGAACAACACGGTCTTCTTTGTGACGGAGAGATCCATCACAGCACTGAACGCCACCACCGGTCATGCTCTGTGGCAGAGAAGCATCAACGGCACGCAATCCACTCCTGCGATCGCATCCGGTCGCATTTATGTGGGAACTGATGATAAACGTGTGATCTGCCTCGACGAAAACGGCTCCCTGATCTGGGAGACAGAGGTCAACGGTCCTGTGAAATCGTCGCCGCTCTTCCTGGACGGCAGGATCTATTTTGGGACAAACACCGATGCAGGAGCGGTTTACGCCCTGAACGCATCCGACGGATCGGTCGTCTGGACATACCCTGTTAACGAGTACATCATGTCCTCGCCATCTGCATCTGATGGGATCCTTTTCATAGGAGCCGATGATGGAAGGCTCTACGCGTTCAGCTCCCTGCAGAAAGATCTGCTCTGGAGTGGTGAGGTCCTGCTTGAGAACAAAAGCATGAATGTGACTGCAACGAGCAATGCCACTTACAGCATCAGCATGAAAAGCGCACTTGGAGCGCTGATATCATCTGCATCATCCACTGGAATAAACGTCAGCGTGAACGATTCCCTTATCAGCATCTACGGATTGACGGTCGAGTCGATAGGCGATTTTGTTTCCAGCAAAGAGATATCCTGGAGGTACTGGGTCAACTATCCCGATGAGCCTGTGCCTATAACCGGACCGGAGTCTCTGATGCTGAACGACGGAGATCGTCTGGTTTTCTACTACGGGGAGAGGAACTCCAGGCCAGAGGATTGTCCCAGGATCGAGATCACCGCCAGGATGCACAAACCAGATGCGCTCTTCGTCACAGTCGGCCAGCAGCCATCCATCCGTGAGGCGATGAAGGGGGCGCCGCTGAACATAACGCTGATATCGCCTGACATGCTGGATCCCGGGATGAACCTCTCCGGGTACAGCCTGATCTTTCTGGAGATGATCGGTGGCGATTCTGCGTCGTTGCTTGAGAGACTTCTCGATGAGCCGAGGAAACGGGGCGTGCCGGTGGTGCTCCTGAACTCACCAGGATACCAGCATCTTGCGAGCGTGAACATGAGCGCTCATCCAGATATCGAGATGTACTGGGAGTACGGTGGGGTGGAGAACATGCGGAGGCTCATCGGGTATCTCGCAGCGCATTTCTGCGGCGTGGATGTGGGGGTTGAGGCGCCAGTCCCTGCGCCAAGGGAGTACATCTACCACCCTGACGCTCCGGATCTCTTCGAGAACACAACATCTTACATGGAGTGGTACCGGTACAACAGCAGCGCTCCAACAGTTGGAATCGCGAGCTACTATGGCGATTTGGGCCAGCCAGACAGGATCGATCTCATCAGAGCATTCGAGAGGAGGGGTGCGAATGTCATATGCATAGGCTTCTCGAATGCATCCTCCCTCGAGAGGTTCTTTGTTCTGAACAACACCACTCTTATCGATCTTGCTGTCGTCACAAAGCCGTTCCGCCTGAGCTACGGGGACCCTGAGAGAGGGGTGGAGATCCTGGAGTCGCTGAACGTGCCGGTGCTTCGCGGAATGCGGCTCTACTACCAGTCACCCATGGAATGGACCAACTCCAGCATCAACCCCCTGGAGCTCTACTTCCAGGTCGCGCTACCTGAGATGGATGGTATCTTCGATCCCATCGCGATCTCGGGCAAGAACGATACCGTGTACTCCTCCATAGAGCCTGAGGTAGAGAGGATCGCAGATCGTGCAATGGCGCAGATCAGGCTGCAAAAGCCCAACTCTGAGAAGAGGGTCGCCATAATCTACTACAACCACGGCGGCGGCAAGGACAACATAGAGGGGTGCTACCTCAACGTCCCCCGGAGTCTCAGGAACATCCTGGAGCACATGAAGGGCATGGGTTACAGGATCGAGGGAGATGTCCCTGATGAGAAGGTCCTGGTCGATCTCCTGGCACACCAGGGAACGAACGTGGGCACATGGGCCCCTGGAGAGCTGGACGCAATGGTCGCGGCCGGAAACGCCACACTGATTCCAGCGGATCTGTACATCAGCTGGTTCAGGGAGCTTCCAGCAGATCTGCAGAATGTGGTCATCAATCACTGGGGTCCTCCCCCTGGGAAGATCATGGTCTTCAGCAACTCCAGCGGCTCATACTTGGTAATACCGAAGCTCTCCTTCGGGAATGTGATCCTGCTGCCACAGCCGAGCCGGGGATGGCTTGAGAACAGCACGGTTCTTTACCACTCCACAGATGTGCCTCCACACCATCAGTACATAGCGTTCTACCTCTGGCTGAAGCACGGATTCGGCGCGGATGCCATCATTCACCTGGGAAAGCACGGCACCCAGGAGTGGCTTCCGGGCAGAGAGGGGGTTGTTGGCTGGAACGACTGGCCAGCGCTCCTCGTTCAGGACATTCCTGTTGTTTACCCTTACATCGTGGACAACATCGCAGAGGGCACGCAGGCAAAGCGGCGCGGGGATGCTGTGATGATCTCTCACCTCACTCCGCCAATAGTGGCTGCAGGCCTCTACGGCAACCTTTCGGATCTGAAGGAGAGCATATACGAGTACAGGAACGTGCTCAACGAGAGCGTGAAGGAGGAGTACAGGAGGAAGATACTGGAAACATGCAGAGACCTTCACCTTGATGAGGACCTGGGCGAGAACCTGAGCGCCCTTGATGAACCAGAGGCGTTCGAGGCATTCCTGCCAGAGCTGGAGGACTACCTGGAGGAGCTTAAGAGCTCGTTCATGCCCTACGGGCTGCACACGTTCGGCCAGCCCTACGAGAATGATTCTCTCGTATCCATGGTGCGGTCGATGCTCGGTGATTCTTACATTGAGGAGATTGAGAGGACGATCAACACTTCCACCGAGGATGGGATCGAAAACGTATCATCATCTCTCCTGTACGAGGTCCTGATAAACGGCTCCTCTCCAGAGTCAGCTCAGGAGTTTATCCTCGGAAAGATCAGTTCCAACCTGACGGAGATCCTGAACCTCTCGAAAATGTACGCAGAGGGTTTGAGGAGCTGTGGGAATGAGCTCACGAACACGACTAACGCCCTGAGAGGTGGCTACATACCCCCATCGCCAGCTGATGATCCGATAAGGGATCCGCAGGTGCTCCCGACAGGCAGGAACTTCAGGTCCGTGGATCCGAGGAGGGTTCCGACGCCTGCCGCATGGGAGGTCGGAAGGAAGCTCGCGGAGGGTCTCATTGAGGAGTACAGGATGAAGCACAACGGCACATACCCGAGAAAGATCGCGGTCGTCCTCTGGGCCTGGGCGATGACAGATCATGGAGTGGTCGACTCTGAGATACTCCAGCTCATAGGTGCCAGGCCTGTTTATGATGCATACGGCGGAGTGAGCGATGTCGCGCTGATACCATTATCGGAACTTGGCAGGCCCAGGATAGATGTCCTTGTGGTCCCATCCGGCCTCTACAGGGATCTCTTCCCGGAGAAACTGGTTCTCATCGATAAGGCGATACGGCTCGCTGCGAACGATACAGACACAGCGTACCCGAATTACATCAGGGAGAACTCTGAGATGCTGAGAGATATGCTTCTCCAGGCTGGAAACTGCACCGCAGAGGATGCGGAGTTTCTCTCGAGATCCAGGATATTCCTCGAGGCTGCAGGCACATACGGCCCCAACCTCGACGCACCAATATCTGCAAGCGACAGATGGGAGAACGATTCAGAGCTCGGCAGGCTCTTCATATCCAGGATGTCCTGCATCTACGGCGACGGTATCTGGGGAGGGAGGTTTGATTCGGGCAGATCTCTGTCAGCAGAGCAGCAGATGGAGGTCTACAGCGCGAATCTTGGAGGAGTTGATGCAGCTGTCCATCACACGAACTCAAACCTCTACGGATTCATCGATAACGATGATGTCTTCCAGTATCTTGGCGGAATAGCTCTCGCTGTAAGAACCGTGACCGGATCCACCCCTGAGATGTACGTGACAGACGTGAGGGATCCCAGGAAGGAAAGGATCCATGAGCTCGGAGAGTTCTTCTCAAAGGAGTTGAGGACGAGGTACTACAACCCCCGGTGGATCCAGGGGATGATGGAGCAGGGGTACTCCGGGGCGAGGGAGATGGACAGGTTCGTCGAGTACCTGTGGGGATGGGAGGCGACGGTGCCAGAGCTTGTGAGCGAGAACACATGGAACGAGGTCCACGACATCTATGTGGAGGACAAATACAACCTGGGGCTGCAGGATTTCTTCAGGAAGAACAACCCATGGGCAGCGCAGGTGATGGACGCGAGGCTTTTAGAGACTGCAAGAAAGGAGAGATGGCACCCATCGCCCGAGGTCCTGGAGGATCTCGCAGAGCGGTACAGGGATCTTGTCGATGATTACGGGGTTGCGTGCTGCCACCACACATGCGGCAATCTTCTCCTGAACGAGTACATGAGCGGGATGCTTTCCGTTCCCGCGGAGGGATCTCCGGCAGCTCAGCCTGTGAGGTCTGGAAGCTCCTCGCGCTCCAGGCATCCGTACAACAGCACTCTCCCCCAGGGTGTCGGGTCTGAGATGGAGAAAAAGTCTGAAACAGAGACCGTGGACGTGAGGGGATACGTGATGGAGAATGTCACTGCTGCAGCAACTCCCTCTGTATCAGGAGCGCCACTCTTCGGGATGGCACTCGTGCTATTCGTGCTCCTGCTGGTGGCAGCTGGGATGTGGAGGAGGGAGTAGGATCTCTCTGCTTCCTTCTCCGGGCACGGGGAGGGTGTCAGCACCTAGCTGAGACCTCTGCGAGCACATCTTTATCCCGAGCTGTATACGCTCATCTTCCAGTCACGCGCCCTCGTCCTGCGAAACATCTGACTCCGCCAGTGAACCCGGTACGTCATCCAGACATCTTCAGGCCCATCAGATCCCTTCCTGCTCTGGTCCTGATCCCGGAGATCCCCTCCACCGTGCGCGCCATCTCATCCTCAAGACCTCTGCAGTGGGGATAGAAGTGTGTGAGCACGATCTCCCCGACATCTCTCACGATCCGGCCGAGTGGTGTGGGGGTGGTGTGGTTCGTCACATCAAATCCATCCGGAAACGAGCACTCGTGGACGAGCAGGTCGGATCCGGCTGCAAGCTCAGAGACACCTGCGCTCGGCTCTGTGTCCCCGGAGCATGCGACTGTCGATGAGCCCTCGATCCTGTAGCAGAGCGCTGGCACGCTGTGGACTGCGGATACGGTCCGCACGTCGAGCCCACATATCTCAAATCTGCATCCCGCCCCGATCTCGGTGACCTCCAGCTTTATCGATTGCAGATAAGGGTACAGAGAGTGCAGGGATCTGACCAGCTGATCCGTGCCGGCAGGTCCGAAGACCTTGAGCCACGGCTCGCCGAGAAGGTACCGCGCCTTTGCAAGCGGAAGGAGATCTGACACATGATCAAGATGCAGATGTGTCAGAAGCACTGTCTCGATCTCCAGTGGGCTTAGGCCGAGCTCGCCCAGTCTGAAAAGAGCGCCCGCACCGCAGTCGATGAGCAGCAGATCCTCGTCATGAAGGAGAATCGATGCCTGCGCACGGTCTGCCTGCGGTATTCCTGCGCCTGTGCCGAGAAGGGTAACGTCCATTCGATCACCTCCTGCTCCTTGATCCACATCACTGATATCCCCACCGGGATATGTGCCGGTGGTTTTAATGCCGTACGGCAGTGAGCTAACGATACGCAATCCGTCTCTAGATCAAGCAGCTGGTGGCGTCTCATTCTCCGGCACGTATATCACCTGGCCGCTCTTCAGGCGGTATGCTGTGCCTATGCGGATTCCCTGCCCCCCACCCAGCTGCTCTGTCATGTTCAGGATCTGAATGCTGCTCATGTTCTTGATTATTATCTGCATGTCCGGCTCGCCCGGGTTCTTAACGACGGTGACGCTGGATGTGGGATCGAGAAGCTCTGAGATGTTGTAAGCAGTGACGAGCGCGAGCAGAAGCGCCACGGCGAAGACCATCGCGACATCGAAGAGGTTTGCGACGCCCTCCATCGGGTCCCCGTCGATCTCATCCAGAACGCCCGTCCGGTCTCTCATTCATGGCCCTCCTCAGTATATCAGCAGCGTATTCCACATCGCTCAGGTCCTGATGGTACCATCTGTTTCTGATCAGAAGAGAACAGTAGCATATCCCGCCAACGACCAGTCCTATCACAGTCGTTGCAAACGCTATTATCAGGCTCGCCGCCATGGACTGCACATCACCTTTCGAGAGGCTCACGAGCGCTGGGCCCATTGGTATCAGTGTGCCCATCAGCCCAAGTATCGGGCCGACCCTGAGACCGATGCGCAGAGGCTCGAGCCTCCTGGCGAGGTCCAGCTCAGCATCCTGGAGGATCTTGTCGAGCCTGATGTGAAGCATGCTTCCCTCCAGGGAGCCCGCCATCTCCATGAGAACACCGGAGAGCTGCGGGGATCTGTACCCCCTGAGGACCTCGGCGGCCTCCTTCGACATCCCGGAGTTTGCAAGTGAGGCTGCCCTGAGCGTGATCTCCTCCAGCTCCCCGATATCTCTCCTCCTGGATGTGTACTCCTGGATCAGGGACCCCAGCAGGATGAGCGACCAGCCGAACAGAACAAGCAGGCCGATTATATCGGGATAGAGCAGAGATGTGGAGAAGACGTAGAGAAGGCTGACAGCTGTCTCGTAGATCATACCGTCACACCTTTCTTCCGGATGACGTATCCCAGGGAGATCAGCATGATCAATATCAGATAAGCGGGAACCAGCTCAGAATGCATCTCGGGTGCTGCGAATCTCACTGTCACCTCATGCATCTGGATGTACGACGGCAGGAGCATTATCGAGATGATGTAAAATCCCCCCAGGAGCATCATCACGTTCCCCATGATGCCAGGACCACCCTGAAGCCTTCTCAGAAGCAGTGAGACCGAGGAGATTGTCACGAAGAGGATGATGCCCACAGCTGCGCCGATTCTCGCAGGGGAGATGCTGAGGAGATCCGCGAGCACGCTGCATGAGAGGAACGTCGCCGCCATGCATGCAGGACAGGGGATCGAAAGCGCCCAGAACGTTTTGCGCGACATGTCCCTGCCAGAGCATCTCCACTCTCTCACCGTGAGCATTCCGAGAGCGATGAGACAGAGAGCAAGAATCGCGTGCATCGTCACGCCTGCTCTGATCACGCCTGCCATCATATCAATAGACAGATGATCTATCAGGAGACCCATACCTGTGGCCACAAGCAGATAGCCAGACGCAAACAGCATGATCCCCCTCCAGCTGAGATGCGCAAGCCCGCATCCCATGCCGGCCTTCAAGGCGAATATCAGCAGACCCACAACCACCCCAAGTGCGATTGCAACCTCCAAGCAGGACACCTGTTAAACTTAATTGGTTCAAGGTCAAGTTTTTTGGATATATCTTTTGCGATCGGGATATTCTGTGGCTGGAGGATGCAGGAACTCATGTGAATCCGGGGGAGCGTAGTTAAGGGCTGATGCAGAAGATCCTCCTGTACATGGTGGCGTAAACTCCTCCGTGTGAATGCCGAGCGCTGGATCGGAGTTGAACGGCACAGCATGCTGTGTTGAATAATATTTGGGAATCCGGTAGCAGAGACCCAAATCATACAAATTACAATTATAGTAAAAATCGATATCGATCGACCTTTTAGGTCTCAATTATTCAACACAGCAGCACAGCACCAAGCTTTATAACGCACGCGTCTGATCATGAGGCTGATGGGCATGGTAGAGATTCCCGATGGCAAGCTGATTCCAGCAGTGGCACAGGACTGGAAGACAGGAGAGGTGCTGATGCTGGCATACATGAACAGCATCGCGCTTTCCAAAACGCTCGAGACAGGAGTTGCGCACTACTGGTCGAGGTCGCGGGGGAAGCTGTGGCGGAAGGGGGAGACCTCAGGAAATGAGCAGATAGTGAAGGAGATTCTGATAGACTGCGATGAGGACGCGATTCTCCTGAAGGTTGAGCAGAGGGGAGGGGCGTGCCACACCGGATACAGATCCTGCTTCTACAGGACACTGGACGGGAGGATAGTCGGCGAGAGGGTTTTCGAGCCGGATGAGGTCTACAAGCGGTGATCGTTTGAGATACAAGCTCTGCGACACTCCTGTTTTAAAGGCGACAGCATCCGTCGATTCTGGGAGAATAAGGGTCAGAGCTGATGGTCTTCTCTCAAAGCTTCCGGCGATCTCATCTGCCCTCTCGATGATCGACGGAAACATTCCGGCATTCGCTGGAGAGTCTCTTTACATATCGACCTGGCTGCCGCCTGTCCCGAGCAGGGCCTTCGATCGCTTCGTGAGGAGCCAGATCCTCGCATCCCTCGGCAGAAGAACCCCTGATCAGATCACGATATCTGTGACAGAGGAGTGCCCCAACCGATGCAGGCACTGCGCACTGCCCGATACAGGAAAACATCTCAGTCTTGAGCCTGAAGATGTCCAGAGGATAATAGATCAGGCGCTCGATCTCGGATCCACACTCATAATATTCGATGGCGGAGAGCCCTGTCTGTACAGGGAGCTGCCTGAGCTTGTGAGCTGTGTGGATGATCGGGCTGTGACCACAATGTTCACCTCCGGCGCTGGATTCACCGAGGGCCTCGCGAGGCGGCTCAGGGATGCGGGGCTCCAGGCGGTGAATGTGAGTCTGGACAGCCCGGTGGAGGATGAGCACGACGCCATCCGTGGGCGAAAGGGTGTGTATAGAGAGGCCATGAACGCCATAAGGCATGCTCTGAACGCAGGGCTGCTGGTCGATCTGTATGTGGTGTTGAGACACGATAACATCGAACATCTGCAGAGGTTCCATGACCTCGCGCGCGAAGCGTGCGCGCATGAGCTAACGTTCTTCGAGGTTGTGCCCACGGGGAGGTGCACAGGCTCAGAGGATATCGTTCTGGACGCTTCAGATCTCTCCGCGCTGGAGAGGTTCGTCTCAAGCGCACCCCCGCCGAGGGTATTCTCTGTGCCTGCGGCGCTCAAACGCTTCGGATGCTTCGCGGGGAGAAGCTGGATGCATGTCACCCCATCCGGCGACGTGTACCCGTGCGCCTGCTACCCGAAGAGCTATGGAAATGCTCTGAGAGAATCGCTATCCGAAATCTGGAAAAGGATGTCAGATTTCCCCTACAAAGGAATTAATAAATGCCCCATGCGATCGAAAGGACCATCCAAAGATTTGTAACTCCAGAGGTTAAATCTAAATAGGTAATAATGATGGTACCTCCGTATTGCTATGGAGCTAACACCAGTTCAGAGGGATATACTCACCGCGTTGATCAACATACATCGACGTGAGGGAAGGGCTGTAAAGGGAGAAGAAATTGCAGAGCTGATCGACCGCAATCCTGGCACTATCCGCAACCAGATGCAGTCGCTCAAGGCGCTGAACCTTGTGGAGGGAGTACCGGGTCCGAAGGGCGGCTACAAGGCGACCGGAGCCGCATACGAGGTTCTCTGCCTCGACAACAGCGGCGATGTGGTAGACGTGCCGATAATCAAGAACGGCGTTCAGGTGGAGGGCGCCTCTGCGAGCGAGATCATATTCAACAAGGTCATGCGGCACGACAGCTGCGATGGCATGGTTCGCATCACAGGGAACGTCAGAGACTTCAACATAGGCGATGAGATCGAGATAGGGCCGACACCTGTGAACAGGCTCTACATCAGGGGCGAGGTCACCGGCAGGGACGACACGATGAGCAGGCTGATATTCAAGGTCAGAGAGATGATCTCCGTGCCTAGGATACCTGTGAAAAAGATCGCGCGCCGCGCAGTCAGGATCAGCCCCTCAGCATCGATCCAGGATGCCGCCAGGACCATGATACATAACGGAGTGAGCGAGGCTCTCGTGGATGAGAGCTCACCAGGGCTTGTTAACCTGGTGGATCTTGTTAGAGCGATTGCAGACGGCCGCACAGGTGTTGAGGTAAAGGAGATCATGACCAGGGGCTATCTGACGATCGACTCTGACGATCTGGTCTACGAGGCTATAAAGATCATGGGCAAAACAGGCGCGAGCCAGCTTGTTGTAACCGAGGGTGGGGTGCCATGGGGTCTGGTCAACCCCGCGGACATAATCCGATCGCTGACCCCTGCATAGCTAGCCACGAATCTCGGTGCCGTCGTGTGTTCCATCTATCGCCCTGATCAGATTTGCCACGTTCCTGCCATCGAGCACGATGGTGGGAATGTGACTCCGCTCGATTATCTTTGCTGCAAGCGGATCCACGGGGGATCTCGAACCAGCTTTGAGCTGGATCTGGCTCATCATCCTCGCGAGCTCCCCTGCCTTCATCCTGGGGATCTTCACAGCCCCCGGATCCTTTTCCGGGTCTGAAGTGTAAACGCCGTTCACAGATGTGGCGATCACGAGAAGATCCGCACGGGCGTACTCCGCAAGAAGTGCTGCTACCGCGTCAGTGGTCTGCCCCGGAGATACTCCGCCCATGACCACTATCCTGTATGTTTTTGATGCCTCGAGAGCATCATCGTAGGATTCTGGCACCCTGAATGGTGCAGAACCACCAAGTGCCGCGGCCAGGAGCGCTGCGTTCATCCTGGTCGCGAGTATTCCCAGCGAATCGCAGAGCGCCTCGCTTGCGCCAACACCACGCGCTCTGCCTATGAAATCGCGCGCGATGGCACCTCCTCCCACGACCACATAGAGCTGGTTGTCCCTCGAGATCATTTTTAACGTTTCAGCATATCTTTTAAGGCCGGCGGAATCCTGTGCAGCAAGAACAGATCCACCCAGAGAGTATACCACAATCATCCAAATCCCTGCTGTTGGAGAGCCTGCGGATTCATAACACTTTCCGGTGCGTTCTGCTCGAACTGGCACCTGATGAGGCGACCACATGCAACAACCCCGGGGTCAGGCGGGTGGAGAGAACTCATTCGCTCGCCAGATCAGTTCATCACGTGCCTGGAAGAGCAAGGGCCTGCTGTTGTCCCCTCCGGCCATCACAGCATGTGGTTTCCGGTCAAACAAGTGGTGTTCCGAATGATATATCCTCGAGCTCCAGGACTTTCTTCCAGACGGAGCGGCAGCTGCAATCCACATTGAGATCTGCCCGGTTCTGGCTCAGCGAGAACGATCTTATCGCATCCGCAACATATCCATCACATGTGCCGCAGTTGTGAGGACCCCTCTTCGCTCCCGCGCCCACCGGATCGCATATCACCGGAACTCTCAGCGAGGACTCGCGGAGCACCTCCACCGCTGACCAGAGCCATGGGGGCCTGTAACTGCCGCGTTGCCACATCCTCTCAAGCGGTGTGTTCCTCTGGATGTTGCAGAGGTTGAGCGAGATGATATCCGAGTGTGGCTCTGCATCTCTCGCAGACCGCAGCGCATCGGCGATGGCATCCATCTCAGAGAGCCCTGGGGGCTTGAGAAGGAGGTAGGTCTTCACCCGCCCTCCGAGGGAGTGTATCAGATCAGAGGCTCTCGCGAAATCGGAGAATGTGAACCCCTTGTTTATAAGGTGCATTCTCACAAGATCGCTCGAGCTCTCCAGCCCAATGCCAACCTCCACATCTATGAAAGAGAGGATCCGCTCAAGAGCGGGGCGATCGATGTGCTCAGGCCTGGACTCGATCACAAGCCTCCTCACGTCCGTATCTCTCAGCGATCTGAGCATCTCCACGCGCGCAGCCTCAGGAACCTCAACAGGATCGAGAAAGCTCCCGCTGGTGTAGATCTTGACGAGCTCCGCACCCCTGAGCCTCTCGAGTATCGACCTGAACTGCGCGATGATATCCTCAGCGCTCGCATCGACCCCCTCCTGTGCGTATCCGCACATCACGCACCTGTTCCATCTACAGCCCCTGGTTCTGAGAATCACTGTGGTGGATTCAACAACCCTTCCATCGAGAAGATCTCTGCCGCGCCAGACCGCGACAGGGGAACGCGCGCTCTTCATCGCCTTACCTGAGATACTGCATTGCGCTTATAGCTGCCGATGCGCCCGAGCCGACCGCGGTTGCAACCTGCATTCTTCCACCTGTGACATCTCCGGCTGCGAACACGCCCTGCATGGATGTCTCCTGTGTGAGACGGTTGACCTTCACGAATCCACCCTCAGTCAGCTCAAGCCCGAGATCCCTTGCGAGCTTTGTGTTTGGAGATACACCCATCTCCACGAATATGCCATCCACCTTAAGAGATCTGGGCGTCCCCCCGACCACGAACTCGATGCCGCTGACGAACTCATCTCCGACGATTCCAGTGACCTCGACGCCGAATGTTTGTGTTATGTTCCTGAGGCCCTTCAGCCGATCGAGGTACACCGCCTCGGCAACAAGCCTGTCCTTCGGGCAGAGGAGATGAACCCTGCTGCATATGTTTGAGAGGTACAGCAGTGCCCGGGCTGCGCCGTTGCCGTAGCCGACGACGGCGGTCGTTTTATCCCTGAACAGAGCGCCATCACAGTAAACACAGTATGAGAGACCTCTTGTGACGTATTTCTCCTCTCCCGGCACACCGATCTTCCTGTGGCTTGCACCTGTCGCCAGAATCAGGGCTCTGCAGACGTACTCCCAGCTCTCGGTCTTGATCCTGAACGTCTCATCCAGATGGACTATCTTCTCAACCATCTCCTGCCTGTACTCTGCCCCGTACTTCTGCGCCTGGGAGAGCATTCGCTCCGAGAGCTCGATGCCCTGAATGCCATCAGGAAATCCAGGGTAGTTCTCGTAAAGTCCTCCCATGGATTGCTGGGAGGTATATACGTTGCCCAGTATCAATGTCTTCATGCCACCTCTGGCGCAGTACATACCGGCAGTCAGTCCCGCCGGACCGGCACCCACAACAATGACGTCATACAAGGGAAGACACCAAAGATATTTTGCTGGTTAATGGTAGATAACACGATCGCTCAGGTCCGACGATGCAGAGGCTGACAACAACCATCACACAGTGGTCATGGGCCCGGAGTACTGAATTATTCTGATGGAATCGGCATACACCAACGAGATGCTCCACGAATCCGGACGGGTTGCATGCTTCATCGGTTAAGATCGACATGTGTAGAATTGGACTTAATAGTCTTATCCCGCATCAGTACTGCTATCAGGACTCAAGTCCACAGGTGGTCGATTTGAATCAGACTCTCCAATCTGGCGTGATCACAATTTGTCAAATTTAATGGTCAATATATTTACAGAAAATCCTTAACCGATGACCAATGGGACGGGTTGGACGTTGCGGGTCTCAATGAGACGGGCGCACAACCCATGAGAGAGATAAGATCGCACACCTCTAGGTTCGATATGAATGCGGATCTCAACCGGGTGTATAGAAAAGTGCTGTGTTGAATAATTGAGACCTAAAAGGTGCTATCGATTTTTTATTATAATTATAATTTGCATGAATCGGGTCTATGCTATCGGATCCTCAAACATTATTCGACACGGCATAGAAAAGAGAATCCTTATATTCAATAAAAGCAAACAAATTGCAGATGATACCGCGCGACAGCTATGTCCTGAGGGCGTTCCTGGCCTCCACAATGCTTGGAGTCACCATGGTCCTTCTCGCATTCGGTCTGATCCAGGTATTCATGTACGGCCCGACGCTTCCGTATTCTGTCATACTCGTGATAACAGCGGTAAGCTTTGTTCTGTTCGTCGCGCTATTTGAGCGGTACCAGGTTGGATCTGTGGCTGCATCGCTGCTCGTATCTGTTCTATCCACCGCGCTCCTGACGACACTCTCCGGCGGCGTTGTGTACCTCATGGAGATGAGCGATATCAGATGGGAGGACGCGATATCAGCGCTCGCGCTCTCCATGATGCTCTCGATGGCGCTGCTCAGCTATCTCAAGCGATCCCTCGGGCGGCTTGGAGGATACTGATATCACAGGGATGCTGCTGCGCCAGGGATCATGCATGAAAGAGGCACAATGCATGCGCTCAGGTCTGCGCGCCTGCGTGATGCGCATCCTTGCACATCCCATTGTATTAGAATCTCTTCAGAGAATGCACGATCACGTGCCACCTTTTCTATAAAAATCATGCACAGCAAATCCGCTAAATAGTATCAGCCGATTCTTCAGCACAATGGTCCTGATCGATCCGTACGGACGTAAGGTCACAGGTCTGCGCATGTCTGTTACATCCAGATGCAATCTCAGATGCATCTACTGCCATCATGAGGGAGAGGTGGCCGGGAGGCGAGAGATCTCCAGGGAGATGGCGGTGAATGTGGTGAACGCCGCATCGCGGCTTGGCATAAGGAGCGTGAAGATAACCGGTGGAGAGCCGCTGATGCGCAGGGATCTCGAGGAGATGATAGCTGGATTCAAGGAGGTTGCGCCCGGGGTCGAGATCTCGATCACAACCAACGGAGTGTATCTTAAAGAGAGGGCTGAACGGCTTGCTGCAGCTGGACTTTCAAGGGCGAACATAAGCCTGGACTCGCTGGATCCTGACAGGTACAGGCGCATCACCGGTGGGACGGAGGGCGATCTGGAGAGGGTTCTCGACGGAATAGAGGCTGCACTGGTCTCCGGGCTGAAACCTGTAAAGCTCAACATGGTCGTTCTGAAGGAGAACGAGTGCGAGATTCCCGGCATGATCGAGTTCTCCAGGAGGAGCGGCGTGATACTGCAGCTCATCGAGCTGCTCGGAGATGGCCCGAAGGGTGATCTGGAGAGCGTGGAGAGGCGGATTGAGGCGCAGGCAGATGGGTTTCTGACAAGAGAGATGCACAGGCGCAGGAAGTACTTTATTGATGGCGCTGTTGTTGAGATCGTCAGGCCCATGGACAACACAGAGTTCTGCGCGCACTGCACACGGCTCAGGGTGACCTCTGATGGAAGACTGAAGCCATGCCTCCTGAGAAACGACAACCTCCTGGAGATAGGATCGACGGATCCGGATGAGATCGAGAGGCTTATCCTGGAGGTTGTGGGGCGGAGAGCGCCTTTCTTCAGGGGCACTAATGCTGGACGCTGAGCGGAGACCAGAGATCGCATGAACCGATCGCTCTTGTGTGCTTAGAAACCTGGAGGCCGTGCAATGTGGTTGTGGATGCAACTGCTCACGCTCCAGGAGCGCATGTCAGGAGGAGTGCTTCTTCTGGCAGGTCGCTAGATGGATAAGAGAAGGCGGTAACACACGAAAAGCGGTATGCTCCATCTCTGGCCGGAGAGCACCGACCCTGCTGTGCGTTCATCGCGAATGAATGTGTGCTTCTGGCAGCTCAAAAGAGGAAAAGCGATATTCCCAGGCCGGGACCGGGATTCGAACCCGGCTCGAGGGATCCACAGTCCCGCAGGATGACCACTACCCTATCCCGGCGCGCGAGGAGATCGAGTCTGTGATCGGAGATAAAACTTTCTCTCCGGACTCCACATTCGGGAACCACACATGAAGAGGTCTGTGCCGGGTGGGGTCGTTGCACATGAGCAGACTTCACCCATTTCTTCTCAGAAGAAACACGAGCAGTATGCAGATTGATGCCGCGACTGCTCCCGGGCCAGGCTGTGCAACCGGGGTGCTCGCGTTCTGGGACTGGTTCTGCCTGGCCTCTGCAAGAGGTCTCCAGTACCCCCGAATCTTCAGCGGGAATGCAAGATCTCCGCCCGGAACCTCGCGATCGCCGATGACGAAGACGTATCTTCCCGTTCTCCCCGAATCGTCCCAGACGGCCACAAGGTACCGGCCGTCAGCCGGAATCCCCACGATCTCCTTCTGACGGGTCCAGTATGATGTGCGGGTGAACGGCTCGAAGAAGGTGGTAGCGTTTTTTGGCGGATCCAGCATCATGGTGCCGGATCCTTCCGGTTTGAATACCCTCTCTGGAGGCCTCGCAGGAGGGAGACCACGGCCCATAAGCGCCATTCGGGGCATGAAATTCTCATGCCCATCGATCTGTGGTATGAGCATGCTCAGCAGCACCTTCTGGCCCCGGGTGGCGTTGAACGAATAGTAATCCACATCCTCAGGACCATCGAGAGCTGCATAAATCGCAGTCGAGATCGTCGGGTCCTCCACTAACCAGGGATTATCTGCTGTGATATCCACATCCTCAAAGAAGGGTTGATGAGCTGCTGCGAATGACATCAAAAGCATCATGATGAGAAGAGGTCGCATGTCCCACATCTCCTGTGTAAAATCCATCCTGTCAGCTGAAATAGTTATCGTCGACTGATGAGGCACACCATATACGACCTGTGATCTCCGGAGATCCTGGCGATTTCTGACACTCTCGCTGGTCGTATGACCCGGAAGCCACTTCTTCAGAGGTCACCCTAAAGAATTTATTTGCGCGCCCACGGATAGGAAGAGATACAGGCTTCAGGGCGGGCTGGCTGAGATGAACACAGCAACTGCCCCCTGAGCGATATAGGCGGTGTTGGATTGCTGACTCTCGAGATTGGAGGCAGGCGATGGGAACCTGACATCAGGCGGTTGAGCGATATGCGTGACCTTCTCTGCGACACGGAATGGGCATCCGCTGCAGAGGATCTCGATCTCTACTACATGTACAGGGATCTTTACCTGAGCAGGGCTGATCGGAGCAGTCTCACTGAACATGATCTGCGGTACGACATAACCATCATTCCTCCCAGAATGCTCGGCAGGGAGTATGTGAAGACAGCTGGTCATTATCATCCAAAGGTCCCGGGCACGGATGTGACATACCCGGAGGTCTACGAGGTCCTTGAGGGCGAGGCGCTTTACCTCCTCCAGAATGAGGATGCGAGCTCTGTCGTGTGCATCGCAGCATATGAGGGCGATAAGGTCGTTATACCTCCAGGATACGGTCATGTAACAATCAACCGCTCAAACAGACTCCTGAAGATGGCGAACTTCGTCTGCAGGAGCTTCTCCTCCATCTACGGCCCGTACAGGGATCTGCGTGGCGGCGCATATTACTGTACAAAGGATGGTTTCGTGAAGAACCCGAGGTACAGGGATCCAGCGCCCATCAGGTGGGTGGATGCGCCAGATGACGACATGCTGAGGAGATTCGGATTCAGCCGCAGAAGGGAGATCTACTCCGCCCTGAGGGAGCCCCGCAGCCTGGAGTTCCTGACGAAACCACAGGATCACCTGAGCCTGTTCGAGGGCATTCTGGAGTGATGGCATGGATGTGAGAGCGTACCTGGAGCTGCTCCGTCCCCCGCTGGCGCCCATGGACCTCGCGCTTCCTGCTGCAGCTGCTCTTCTCTCAGCTTACGCGACCACGGGCTCGCTTCCAGGAGCGGCGCCATTTCTGATAGCCACGATCGGAGCGTACTTTGCGACAACAAGCGCATACGTCTTCAACGATTATGTTGATGTTGATGTTGACAGGGTGGCGATGCCGGGCAGGCCCATCCCCTCGTCTAAGGTCAGCAGACGCGGCGCCGGTATTTACGCCATCATCCTTCTCGTTCTCGCCGCTGCTGCAGCCGCTTACCTCAACCCGGAGAGCCTGGTTATGCTCTTCGCCGCCACCGCGATCATAACCGTTTACTCCGCATGGGCGAAGCGGAGAACGCCGCTGAGCTGGCTGTTCGTCGGGCTGGCGTACGGCATGGTTCCTGTGGGCGTCTGGCTCGCCATATCGCCTGCAGGATTCCTCATGCCCGGTCCTGGTTTTCATCCTGCAGCCCTCATTCTTGGCCTCATGATCTGCATAACTGACTGGGGGTTCACGAACTGCGATGCCTCCAGGGATGTCCCAGGAGATCGGGCAAAGGGCATACCCACAACCCCTGCCACTTACGGGATACCACTCACATCGAGGCTTGTGGCAGCCTTCTGGACCGCAGGCGTGATCCTCTCGGTGCTTCTTGGCATATCCTCGGGACTCGGCGCTCTCTACCATGCAGCAGCCATCCTCTCAGGTGTATGGATGCTCATCCAGTGCGCGGATTTCGTCAGAAACCCCACACCATCAAGAGGCGAGAAGCTCTTCTACCAGGGAGCAAACTACAGAGCTGTGCTTTTCGCAGCCCTGATGCTCGATGTGCTTATCGGCGCTATGAAATGACGCATTAAGGCTGGAGGGGATGGTGCATCGATCCATTTTTCACATCAAGATCTGCCACAATCCGATAGATACTGGTAAAATCCATGAGAGCTAGTGCTCCATAACAAAATGTTTTAACCATTGCGTTGATCTATCCAGACTATGGGTAGAAAGAGAGTTCATGAAGT
>JARYLI010000016.1 GCA_029907715.1 Methanothrix sp. | reverse complement strand
AGAGACGCACTCTGCCGGCCTGGCGTAAAAGTCAGATACGAATCTTTTGGGGCTTCAACTTTGTTGAAGCCTCTCGATGACAGTCGAGAGCTATCGAAGCCTTGTGGAGTCTGTATTCTCCTCCTTCAAGCAAAGAGCAAAAATATTCTTCTGCTCTATAACTGTGAACTTCAAACGCAAGGATAAGAACCTGGAAGCCTGCGATGGACAAGAGCTATAGAATGCTGAAACAACTTATGTAAAATGTTTATGTTCTACTACGACCTCGCGAGAAGGTAATAATGTTATTCGGACAGGTCCCCCTCCAGCGACCACAGTTTGAAGTACAATGCAGTGCCATGTAAAATCCATGATTCTCGGCATATCAGGCAGCCCGCGCAACAGGGCCACGGAGCATGTCCTCACCAGGGCGCTGGAGATGCTCAGAGAGAGTGGATTCGAGACCGAGCTCTTCACCGTCAGGGGGAAGAACATCGGGTTCTGCAGACACTGCGACTACTGTCTCAAAAACAAGACCTGCGCGATAAAGGACGACATGTACGAGCTGTATCCCCTTCTCAAAAATGCAAGGGGATTGATATTCGCAACCCCCGTATACAACGGCGGTGTGAGCGCCCAGACCAAGGCGGTCATGGACAGATGCAGAGCGCTGGTTGCAGCGGACTTCGACTTCTTCAGGGGAAAGGTTGGCATGGCGATAGCAGTGGGCGGTGACAGAATAGGCGGCCAGGAGGCGGCGATATACCAGATCATCACATTCTATATCCTGAACGGGATTGTCCCAGTGGGTGGGGGATCATTCGGGGCGAACCTCGGCGCCACATTCTGGTCAAGGGATACTCTGGAGGATGTGCAGAAGGACGAGGAGGGTTTCAGGTCCCTCCGAAAGACCGTGCGCCGGTTCGCGTCCCTCCTGAGGGATTTTGAGGAGGTCTCGGCTAGACGAGCAGCACAGCGATGATGCCTGTGAGGAAAACGCCATCAAAGGTCCCTGCGCCACCGATCGAGACCACAGGAGCGCCGAGGCGCTGAATTCTGTTGAGGTTGAGAATATCAGCGCCGATGAGCGTTCCCAGCGTGCCGCTGACGTATGCTGTGACGAACTCAAGCTCTCGAGGACCTCCAGCAATCATGATCACAGCCAGTGATGACAGTGCTGCTATGAGCGGTGGAAGAAGGGCAGGCGTCACTATGCCCAGGCCCGGGACAGGTCTGGCGATCCTGTGCACAGCAAGCGTCACAATAACAGTGGCTGCTGCTGCATATGCCAGGGCGTGCGAAAACGCCAGAAGCAGATACACAGATACCAGGATCGGGATCATTGCGCCACCCACATTCAGGGCCACTGTGGTGCTGTTGTAAACGGTCTCGTAGACGGGGATCCTGTAGTTCACTCCGAAAACCCTGACATACGCCGTCCTGGTCACCGGTATCTCCGATCGTATCTCCTTGAAAGGAATGTTGATGCTGCTTCCGATCAGGGAGGCGAGGAGCAGAAGAAGCGCATCATGCCACGCAAACCCGAGCCGGAGGAAGGCAGTCTGCAGCGCACCAACGAAGAGCAGGGAGACGACCAGGAATACCAGCAGCGCCAGAACAGCCATGAAGAGAAATGTTAGCGGTGCGTAGAACAGCCGGCCATTCATGCATTCATCTCTGACATCTTTATATAACAATCTTTGCCTGTGGTTGACTGCATGTACAGACTGGTCATGCTCAGACACGGCCAGAGCAGCTACAATGCTGAGAGGAGGTTCACCGGATGGTCGGATCCCGATCTCACACCAGAGGGCATGATGGAGGCGAGAGAGGCGGGCAGGATCCTGCGAAGAGAGGGATACACGTTCGACGTCGCCTTCGTCTCGATGCTCAGGCGTGCCATAAAGACACTCTGCGCAGTCCTGGATGAGATGGACCTGCTCTGGATACCCGTCAGGAAATCCTGGATGCTGAACGAGCGGCACTACGGAGAGCTGGAGGGCCAGGTCATAGATGATGTTCCCAACGAGTTGAAGAAATACAGGCACAGGTTTGATATCCGGCCACCTGCTATGCCATACGATGATCCAAGGCATCCGCGTTTTGACAGAAGGTACAGGGATCTGGATAGACCACCTGCGGGGGAATCAATAAGAGATGTGCAGGAGCGTCTTCTGATCCTCTGGACGTACGAGATAGCTCCGGAGATCCTCTCAGGGAGAAGGGTCATAGTGACGACACACGCGAATGTCATTCGTGCCTTCATGAACCATATGGAGGGAGTTCCAACAGAGGGTCTGGTGGTTCCAACGGGAAGGCCAATAGTCTACGAGCTCGGTGACCGGCTCGAGCCCATCAGGAGGTACTGGCTGTAGTGAGCAGGTCAGAGGCTGCGCCCGACTCCAGCCCTGGATCATGGAGCACCAGGTATGGACGCTGCAGATATCCAGAATGAAGAACACGAGGCACATGCGGTGCGCTTTCACCACTCAATGCGCTGTTGTAGACCTCATATTACCCTCGTATAAGAGGTACTTTTAAATTAAGCATCGTACAAGATCAGGGCGATGATGCGAGTAGGATTTGCGCTCCTGCTTCTGCTGGGAGTGGGTTTGTGCACAGGGTTCGCAGTGGCAGAGCTCACTGCGAGCCAGTTGCTTGACAGGGGTAGCATCAGTGTGGGCGATACAGCAGTGGTCACGCTCAACCTGATCTACGCTGGGGATAATGCGACACAGGCAAGCGTGGTGCCCCTGATTCCGTATGGCCTGATGACTTCTGGCCCGGCGATGTACATGGTCACGCTCTATCCGGGCCGGCCGGAGACGGTCTCGTATCCGATAATCGCACAGCAGCCTGGATATTATGATGTGATTTCCTCTATATCATACGCAGAATATGGATTCACGCGTGAGCTACAGATGGTATCGCAACTGGTTGTCATAAGCCAGAGCCCGGAGTCACCACCAGCTGCGCCACCCGGCTTGCCTGAGGATCAGTCACCTGCGGAGCCCGGTCCCGGGATGCCCAGTAATATGTCAAAACTTAACTACTGAGCACCCTGCGGAGAGACCGGCGCTAAACAGCTGTCAAGGCACCACAAATAACACAATGAACTCCCTCAGCAGATCTAACTTGACATTGGCCATCTCCCACTACTATTTATAGTCCTTTGCGTCACTCCATGTAAATCCATTTAAAAGCTACTGGATATGTCATACTTCATAGACAATTTTATGTGATATTCCATATTATAGCAACTTATGCGGAATACTATAGATAACGATGCTGCAGATCTTCGATGGTGCGATTCTCTGGCAGAGATTCTGGCTTTATGCCTGGCCTTTATGATTTCGAGGATTGTGCGATCACCGATCCCGTGCCTTCAACTAACTCGAAACGAACGCATAGCATGACCCCTGGTCTTCAGACAAGTCATCAAACGGATGAGAGCGGGATGAGAGCGATCTCGCATTCATTCCTCCCGGCCGGCGCCTGCGAACGGCGCAAGCTTTTTATCCTGAGTTACGATGATCATTCTGCCTTCGCACTTATTGTATGATGAGGATTTGAAATGGCCAGAATGCATAGTCGTAAGAAGGGTTCATCGAGATCGAGACCACCGCTGGTGGACAAGCTGCCTGAGTGGTGTGATGTGAGCAAGGAGGAGCTCGAGAAGACCATAATGACCCTCCATGAGAGGGGGATGTCGACTGCGATGATCGGACTCACGCTCAGGGATCAGTATGGTGTGCCGAACGTCAAGATGGTCCTCGGAAAGGGCCTGAGCAGCTTCCTCAGAGAGAGGAACGCGCTCCCGGAGATACCTGAGGATCTGAGCAACCTGATGAGAAAGGCGCTTGGACTGAGGCGACACCTCCTCAGAGCCCTCCCGAAGGGTGCTGTGAGCGATACAAGCGGGGGCAGGCTTCCAAGGACAAAGGACATACACAACAAGAGGGCCCTCCAGCTTGTTGAGAGCAAGATCCGCAGGCTGGTGAAGTACTACAAGCGGGTTGGCAGGCTGCCTGCCACATGGGATTACAGGCCTGAGGCCGCCGAGATTCAGATATCATCAAAGCAGTGATCATGAAGGCATTCGAGAAAGCCGCGGAGTCCGTAGCCAGGGCCGTTCTCCAGTGCGATAGGGTTGTCGTGGTCTCACATGACGACGCTGATGGTATATCATCGGCAGGTCTGCTCTGCAACGCTCTCGCTCGCGCCGGGATTCCGTTCCAGGCCAGGCTGACGCCGCGTCTGAGTGCGGATGCCATTGAGGGCCTGGAGCCGCCGATCGTCTTCTGCGACATGGGCAGCGGTCAGCCTGAGGTGGTATCCGGAGTAAAGGGCGACGTCTTTGTGCTCGACCATCACAGGCCTGTCGACTCTCTGGACTGCATGTCGCTTAACCCTCATAGCTTCGGCATCGATGGGGCCTTTGAGATGAGCGCGTCAGGGGTCGTTTACTCTGTCGTGAGAAAGATGGGTGATAACAGGGACCTCGCAGGGCTTGCGCTTGTGGGCGCGATAGGCGACAGGCAGGCTATGATCGGCGCAAACAGGCTTATACTCGAGGAGGGGCTGGCCGCGGGTGCTGTGGAGGTGCGCCCCGGGCTCAAGATGGCAGAGGACGGCGATGTCTCGAAGGTCTTCGAGCGCTCAATCGAGCCGCTGCTCGACTTCACCGGAGATCCGGAGAGGGTGAGGGCGTTCCTGAGAGAGGTCGGCGTTGATGGGAAGGTGGAGGATCTCAGAGGAGAGCCGCTTACGAGGCTCTCAACAGCGCTGGTTCTCAAGCTTCTCATGCAGGGAAGCTTCGCTGCGGATTCGGTGATAGGAGAGATGATACGGCTGAAGAGAGAGGTGGTCGAGAACGCCTTCGAGCTCGTTCTACTCCTGAACGCGTGCGGCCGTCTTGAGAGACCTGGAGTCGGCCTGACACTGTGTCTGCGGGACCGGTCTGCGCTCCCTGAAGCGAGAAGGATCGCAGAT
Organism: Methanothrix sp.; assembly: GCA_029907715.1. Lineage (NCBI taxonomy): Archaea > Methanobacteriati > Methanobacteriota > Methanomicrobia > Methanotrichales > Methanotrichaceae > Methanothrix > Methanothrix sp. The sequence goes on along the minus strand of JARYLI010000016.1, from coordinate 32,967 downwards.
GATTACAGAAAGGAGATTCTTGAAGGCATCGATCTGCTCCGCAGGAACAATAAAGAGATGGAGAACATAAGGTACCTGATAGCAGAGAACCTCCACGGCGGTGGGGTCATAGCAGGTCTCGGCATAAGGTATCTTTACACTGATAAACCTCTCATAGTTCTGAATAACAAAGACGGCACCGTCAGGGTCTCTGCGAGGGGTAACAGGCCGCTCATAAGGAGAGGTCTGGACCTGTCAGTAGCGTTGAGACAGGCTGCGGAGAGCGTTGGCGGAAAGGGCGGCGGGCACAGCATAGCAAGCGGCGCCTCGATACCGCCTGGCACTGAGGAGCAGTTCCTCTTTAAGCTGAATGAGATCATCGGTGGTCAGCTGAAGCGATGATATATGTAAAGCTCATCTTCTGGGGCAGTGATGTGCAGGAGATATCAAAGGCGCTGGAGCCGGACAACCTTCCAAGCATGAAGGTCTCTGTGCAGAAGGATGAGCTGATCGTGGAGCTCTCTGCTGAGAGGATCGGAACAGTGCTGTCCACGGTCGATGATCTTCTGATGAACATCAAGGTGGCTGAGGAGGCCATTGGCTCCTCGGAGGTTTGAGATGAGATTTCACCTGGAGGCGAGCCTGAAGCTCAGCGGCGATGCCGCAAAGGCTGAGGGCGATCTCGCCGAGTTCTTCGAAAAGCAGGCTGCGGACCTCCTGAAGAAGGGCGCGCCTGAGGGCATGGGCGCGAGGGTTGATGGCTGGAGGGTCGCAGATGACCGGCTGGAGATAACGATAGAGAGTGACAGGTACGTGAGGGCTCATGATGCCCTTCTGAGGCTCAGAAAACCGCTCGCGGATCTCCTCGGCAGAAAACACAGGCTGGGGATACGGGGCATAGATGTCAGCAGGTTTGAGATACAGATCGAGTCCGATCGCCCGATAACCCACAGGATTCCCTATGTCAGGGAGTCGAGATACGAGGACGGACGCCTCACGCTCCTCCTGGGCGTCGAGGATCCGAAGCGCGGATGGACATGGATGCTCGAGAACCGCATCCCTGACAGGATTGTCAGTCTGCTCGAGGAGAAGCTCCAGAGCTACGGCGGAAAGGCCGAGCACTGGGAGCTGCTCTGGGAGAGCCCGCTGAGGGAGATTAAATTCGATGGCGACCCCACGCAGGAGATGCTGAAGAGGGGATGGATAAAGCACGGATCCGCGAGAGGCCAGTGGATACACGGCCCGCAGTCGACACATCTCTTCAGGACGTTCGAGAAGATCGTGCTCGAGGAGATCCTTGAGCCGCTTGGATACAGGGAGATGATCTTTCCCAAGCTCGACACATGGGATGTGTGGAAGAGGAGCGGTCATGCCCAGGGAGTTTACCCTGAGATCTACTACGTGTGCCCGCCGAAGAGCAGGGACCCAGCGTTCTGGGAGGAGGTCATGGATTACTACAAGGTGACCCATGAGGTTCCGCTTGATCTGATAAAGGAGAAGATCGACTACCCGATCGGCGGGATGTGCTATGCTCAGTGCCCCACATTCTGGGTCTTCCTCCAGGGCGCCACGCTTCCGAACGATGAGCTCCCCATAAAGGTGTTCGACAGGTCTGGAACAAGTCACAGATACGAGTCCGGAGGCATTCATGGCATAGAGCGCGTAGACGAGTTCCACAGGATCGAGATCGTGTGGCTCGGCACAAAGCAGCAGGTCATGGAGGAGGCGGAGCGGCTCAAGGAGAGGTACAGGCGGATCTTCGAGGAGATACTGGAGCTGCGCTGGCGCATGGCCTGGGTCACTCCCTGGTTCATGGCGCAGGAGGGCAGGACAGGCCTTGCTGAGATGGAGGGTGCCGGCACAATAGACTACGAGGCGCTGCTCCCCTACAGCGGCAACTGGATCGAGTTCCAGAACCTCTCTGTTAACGGGGAGAAGTATCCGAAGGGGTTCTCTGTAAAGGCACAGAGCGGCGAGAGCCTCTGGAGCGGCTGCAGTGGAGTGGGCCTGGAGAGATGGACGAGCGTATTTCTCGGACAGAAAGGCCTGGACCCGGAGAACTGGCCCGAAGAGTTCCGGAAGAGGTTTGGGGAGATGCCAAAGGGCTTCAGGTTCCTCTGACCTCTGCCATTATTTTATCTGCCCGTTCTCCAATGCAATTGTGCGTGCCAGAATGCATGCTATTCCCGTATTTGCTCAATATCGTGAGAGTGCTTGAGTTACTGATCAAGTGAAGCACGCTCGTCCATCCGCTATGACAAAGTTGTTCATCCAGAAATCGTCAGGAGGGCAATTTATAGTCCTTTGCGTCACTCCATGTAAACCCATTTAAAAGCTACTGGATATCTCATACTTCATAGACGATTTTATGTGATATTCCTATATTATAGCAACTTATGCGGAATACTATAGCTCAACGTATTGAGCATGTTCATATTCCCGTCCGCCAGCTCACAAGATTTTAATCTGATACGGGTCAATTTATGTTTATGCTCACACTGGAGGAAGGAAGGAGGGCGGTCAGGCTGGCCAGAGAGGCGCTGACAGCTTACGTCAACAGGAAAGAGATCATAAATCCGCACGATCTTCCCGGGGTCTTCGCTGAGCGGCGTGGCGTTTTCGTGACCCTGGAGAAGGACGGAGAGCTCCGTGGGTGCATAGGCTATCCCAGAGCAGTCCTTCCGCTTGGAAGGGCAATTGTGGATTCCGCGATAAATGCTGGCACGAGAGACCCCAGGTTTCCGAGGGTTCGTCCGGAGGAGCTTGATGATATAACCATAGAGGTGACGGTTCTCACCGAGCCCCAGGTGATCGATGGCGATAAAAAAACGCTGCCTGAGCGGGTCCAGATAGGGAGGCACGGCCTGATCGTCACCAGGGGCATGTATTCCGGCCTGCTCCTGCCCCAGGTCGCGACGGAGTACGGCTTCGATTCGGTGGACTTCCTCTGTCAGACGTGCCTCAAGGCAGGGCTTCCTGTTGATGCATGGCTCGATGATGACACTGTTATAGAGTGCTTCGAGGCACAGATCTTCTCTGAGACCAGCCCGAATGGCGATGTGATCGAGAAGAGGCTGCCCGCATGCGATACGCAATGAGTGGTGGATGAGAGATGCTGGAGCTGATGATCCCCTTCTTCCTCCTACTTGTAATTCTGCTCCTGGCCCTCCCGCTGATATTCATATATCTCTTCATACGCATCACGGAGGAGGCATTCGAGCAGATCGGATTCGGCCACTGGCATGCTAGCCTGATGGTATTCGGCTCGGTAATTGGAAGCATGATAGATATACCGCTGCACAGCGGTGTTATAACAACCTATCCGGCGTTCATGATCGATATGATGAGCGCGATTCCTTCTGACATCCCTGTGAGCTTCCATCCGGTGCGTCTCCTGGTCAACGTCGGCGGATGCATTGTTCCGGTTCTCGTTAGCATTGATCTCCTCAGGCGGCGGAGAGCGCCGGTCTCCACAGCTCTCTTCGGATCGGTGGTCGTGGCATTAATCACGTACATGATGGCAGAGCCGGTCCCGAATGTGGGGATAACCCTTCCCGTGTACGTCCCTCCGGTATCTGCTGCACTCGTGGCGGTCACCCTCTGCAGAGGATACAGAACCGCGCCAGCGATCGCTTACATCAGCGGCTCGATCGGCACCCTTCTCGGCGCGGATGTTATGAACCTGCTCACGCCAGGGGTCCTGCCCGCGCTCGCCCCTCCATCTGCATACCCCCGACCTCTGGCACTCTCGATAGGCGGCGCCGGCATATTCGACGGCATATTCCTGACGGGAGTGATGGCAGTACTCCTCGCATCTCTGGTCGTATGCCTCCTGGGAGGCGGAAGCTGCAGATCCAGGAGGGTCCCGATATCGTAGAACCCCTCTCAGAACAGCCGCTTCACAGATATCCGGGGAATCCCAGAACCTCATAGTCGCTGGAGGATAGCCTGTTGCACTGCCGATCCAGATTTGAGACGGGCTCATAGAGAAAAGGACGAGGCGAATCCCGCAAAGGAGGATGCATGAAGTTCAGCAACCACATGCATGTATGGAACGTTTGGGATGATGGATGCCTCGAGGGCTGTCTTTCGAATTCGTCGAAGTAAGATTAATATCATCGATATCCAAGACTCGCCCGATGAACTACTTCGATCAGGTTTACCTGTTTGTTGGAAAAGCTGTGGTGCTCGCTCTTATAATCTCACTTCTCCTCTCGCTTATCATCGCGCTGCTCGTCGGTATATCCTTCAAGACCGGGCGATATTTCCTGGCCAGGCCGATGCTCATAGGCATAAGCCTGCTGGAGAGCTTCGTCAAGGCGATATTCTGGATGGCCCGTGCGGACGACAAGATCGTGGATGATGTCGGGATATCTCTGATGAACTACATCAACAGGGGCAAATTCTATGCCACACCCGTGGAGGAGAGGTTCGTGTTCATGCCCCAGTGCCTGCGATCCGTTGAGTGTCCCGCGAAGCTCACGCCAGAGGGGATAACATGCGTGGGATGCGGCAGGTGTGGAATAGGAGAAGCGAAGAGGCTCGCCGAATCAAGAGGCTACAGGTTCTTTGTTGTTCCGGGATCGAGTTTCATAAAGCGCATCATTCAGAGGTACCATCCGAAGGGCATAGTCGGCGTAGGGTGCGAGATGGAGATAAAAGAAGGGCTCATACTCTGCCACAGCCACGGAATACCGGCCATAGGTGTCCCTCTCACCACAGCAGGCTGTGTCTCTACAACTCTCGACTGGGAGAGGCTGTACGATGTGCTCCTCCAGAGATCCAGCAGGGAGCCTGATAGACATTAAGGCATGATCTGCCAGTAGTCTGCTTGCAGCAGGCATGCTGCTGAACGCATTCATCGCCAGATCACATGAACCCGATATGGAGGGGCAAATCACAGCTGGATGGGAGTGAAAATGCCTTCGCTCTTATCCATTTGATGACTTGTCTGAAGGAGCAGAGGCCATGCTATGCGTCCGTTTCGACTTACCTTCGACTGCATCGAAGGCGTGGCAATGAATGAGTATTCCTATTAACCCCCTTTTCACGATTTTCCATGCCGCTAAGTAATTGTATAGATGCTGTTTTATATCAAAAACTGGTTCTTAGGAATTCTCGAATGCTTTCAGCGACCACATTGCAGCTCTGCAAGTTGCCAACCACATAAGAGCGAACTGCTTTTGCGTCAGCACTTCGTCTGCACGCCCTCCTTTATGATCTCTCTGCCAGCCCCATTTCTCCTGGCTATGTAGCTCTTGAGCTTTATACCGAGGAGGGCTGTGGCCATGGCCCCCATTGCGCAGACCGCAAAGTACTGGATCGAACCGAGGGGGGACATGCTGAAGTCCTGCGTGAAGTTCGCGAGTATCACTATGCTCGCGCCCCAGAATATGAGACCTGTTGCGAAGAGGAAGAAGGGATACGAGTATGTTCTCGGATCCTTCACGCCCTCCAGGTGCATGTCTATGAGCTTCCCCACGTTGGCGCAGATGCCTGCTGCAACGTACCACCAGACGCTGGCGTTTATGAAGAGCATCAGCAGCGTGAGGTAGCCATACCATATCGGACCTTTGTATGAATACCACACGTTCGCTATGCCCTGGATTGTGGCTATTATTATCAGCATCCCGGCAAGTATGTATGTGACGAAGGATATCTTTCCGGCATACAGCGATCCTCTCAGCGTCTTCTTAGTCTCGTCCAGGAAGTCGTCCAGTCCGAGACCTCTGAAGAGAAGATAGAGCCCGACAGAGCCTGTTATGGCTATGATCGCTCCGTTCGGATAGTTCAGCAGGTAGAATATGGAGAACATCAGCAGCGCCAGGCCGGGTGGGATGAATATCGTGTGGCTTATCTTCGGGTCTGTGAATACCTGCTTCAGCAGGTAGTATGTGCTCTCGATGCTCGGATTCTGCTTCACCAGTATACGCCTTACGCCGTCGACCTTTATCCTGGACTGTATTATCGGGAGGATCGCCTCATCCTCAGCGCCGTCCGATACAACAATGACAGACTTCGGGTCCAGGCGCTCTATGAGCTGCTCGAGCTGCTCTGCAAGCTTTCTGTCCGCGCTGAGCCCGACCTTTTCGTCGCCGGTGATAGTCGCTATCTCAACAGATCTTTCTGCGGAGATCTCGTCGTAAATCTTCAGCCCGCCGAAGATCGTGTTGGTGTCGGACTCCTCCGGATCAGCAAGCCCGAGAGCAAGAGCCGCGTGCAGGTTCTCCTCCCTTCCCACCACGGGGCTCTTGATGCCGGCCTTCCGACCCAGATCGTCATCGCGGTCGATGCAGAGCACCAGTACGTCCATGATTCCACGTTGGGTAGAAATCTACTTAAATTATTCTATGTTCTGGGCGCGCGCTGCAGCATCAGAGAACATGCTCAATACGTTGAGCTAAATTGCCCTCCTGACGATTTCTGGATGAACAACTGTGCCATGGCGGCTTCACTTGATCAGTAACTCGAGCACTCTCACGATATTGAGCAATGCTCTTATGTATTCAGCAACTTGAAGGATATGCAGGCCGGTCGCTGAATGCACCCATTCGCTCAACACGAACGCATAGCGTGACTGGTGTCTCTTCGAGCAAGTTATCAGATGGATAAGAGCGTTGAGCAAATACCATCACATTCAGCAGATCTTCGCTCCCCGGGATCAATTGTGCTTTGCGTCATCTCCATGCTGCTCGAATATCGGCCTCTCTGGCACCAGGTATATCGTCCAGAATGTGAGAAGCGTGACAATCACCTTCACAACGATATTCGTCTGGAACATCTGGATCATCGCATCGAATCCGATTATTCCGGTGAATGCTATAAGCGGGAACAATGTGCTGTCTACAGGTATCGATATCGCGTTGGACACCGCAACCCTGGCCCATTGAGGTCTGTTCCTGCCCCAGCCAGTGACCCAGAGGTGATAGATCTGGGTGTCGATGAGCTCTGCTATGACCATGGTTATCACCGAGCCGAGAACGATCCTGAGCTGGAGGGAGAAGATCGACTGCCACCATGGGCCACCAGAAGTCTCGAATATCCCGAAAAGGAACTGCCATGCAGCCTGCCCGCCGTTTGCGGCCCACTCAGGCTCCGCCGGCATCAGAACCACGATCTGGAAGTAGAGGGCTGCCAGGAGGTTTACAAACGCGCTCAGCCAGATCGTGGTGATGGCAGCCCTCTTTCCAAGCTGCTTGTGTATCAGGTCCCTCCATGTGAACGTGATGGAGTATATGAAGCCAGCATCCATGACAAGTCTTCCGAAATAGGTGACCTTTGTCGCGGCTATGTTGCCTGCCAGTGAGAAAAATATGTAAAGCCCGCAGAGGATTATCGTCGCCTGTGTTTTATCGATGCGGATCCTGAAGCTGGAGGATCCGGATGCTGGATCATGCGATAAACGGCGTTCCCCGCCACCAGAATAATAATGGACTGGATTGTTGCCAGACCCTCCATCATGGCTCACTCTTCATCCACCTTCTCTTGAGCGCGCTGAACCTTCCCTCTCTTATAGATCTCCTTATCGACTCCATCAGCCTGAGCATGAAGTAGACGTTGTGGACGGTGGCAGCTCTGAAGTATGAGAGCTCCTTCGAGATGTAGAGGTGTCTGAGATACGCCCTGCTGTACATCCTGCATGTTGGACACCCGCATCTCGGGTCCACGGGCCTCTTGTCGTCCCTGAAGATCGAGGATTTTATGCTTATCCTGAACTTGTTTTCAATGCATCCTCCTGATGCCGGGGATATGTACAGGTTGCCTCTGCGTGCGATTCTTGTTGGATGGACGCAGTCGAATGTATCGATTCCCCTCTCGACGCACTCGAAGATGTCCGGGATCTCCCCGATTCCAAGCAGGTGCCTGGGTCGGTCATCCAGCCTTGGGATGACCCAATCAAGAACCTGGTGCATGTCCTCCTTGCAGTTTCCGAGAGAGCCTCCGATCGCGATGCCGTCGAAAGGCAACGATCTTATGAAATCCGCACTCTCCCTGCGGAGGTCCTCGAACCATCCTCCCTGTATGATGCCGTATATTGCCTGTCTCCTGTCGTGGTACCTCAAAGACTGGACAGCCCAGCGGTGGGTCCTCTCCATAGCCTCTCTGGTGTAGTCATAATCAGAGAGCGGAGATGTGCATTCATCGAATGCCATGATGATGTCAGATCCAAGCCTGCTCTGGATCCGCATGGCGCTCCTGGGGTCGAGAAAATGCCATCCACCATCGATTAAGGATTTGAAGGCGACGCCCTCATCTGTGATCCTCGTCAGGTTCTCTCTGCGCTCTGGAGACCGTCTTCCCTGCGGGAAGATGCTTCCTATCTTGCTTATGTTGTGCTCCCGCCCCAGCCCAAGGGAGAATGCCTGAAACCCGCCTGAGTCCGTGAAGATGGGGCCATCAAATGACATGAACCTGTGGAGCCCGCCCATCCTCCTTATGAGATCCTCTCCTGTTCGCAGATGCAAATGATACGTGTTTGCGAATATCGCCTGCACACCCAGGGCTCTCAGGTCATCTGAACCGAGCGCCCTGACAGAAGCCACTGTGGCGACAGGGACGAACTGGGGCGTCTCTATGTATCCCCGGCGCGTCCTGATCACCCCAAGCCTCGCGCGCGTCACCCTCGATCGCTTCAGGACATCAAAGGAGAAATGCTCTGCCATCTGCAGCTCTTCCCAGGACAGATGTTGCTGAATCACATGAAGTTGATTATAAGCTATTCGCTCTTACGTGCGTAGCAACTTGCAGAGCTGCAATGTGGTCGATGAAAGCATTCATTGCCAGCCTTTGATGCAGTCGAAGGTAAGTCGAAACGAACGCATAGCATGGCCTCTGCTCCTTCAGACAAGTCATCAAATGGATAAGAGCGAAGCTATTTAGCACTTCGGATTGGGTATCTGAACGGAACATGCTGTTGAGCTAAATTGCCCTCCTGACGATTTCTGTATGAACGACTATGCCCGATGATAGCGGCTTCACTTGATCAGTAACTCAAGTACGCTCACGATATTGAGCAAATACTCTGAACGCCCAGCGGTGTGGCACTGATCAGCAGCCGGCAACAAAAAAGATCGAAGAGAGTGCCCCATCCTGTGTGGCTCAAGAAGCCAGGGTCTGCAATCAAACTCAACAACTGCAAGAGGCCTCTGGAAGCTCCAGGGCTGCCCGGATGTCAGAGGCTGATCAGTCCTGAGCTCTTCCTGAAATCGCCCATCAATCTCCGGTTGTATGTACAGAGTCCGGTTGTACAGGGAGGATGCCAGAGCCTCGCGGCTCATGCACCCTTTCTGACCTCCTCCATGGCCTTCTCCGCTGCCTTCATGTACTCCTCCTCGCTCATAAGCGGTCTGCTAACAGTTTGGAGCAGGCTCTCTGAGATTCGCCCCGTCCTCACGAGCTCTCTGCCAGCGTCCCTTGCGGCCTGGATCACGTCGTCCATTGCACCTTCAGGCAGGAACCTCATCGCCTCTGCGCCAGGGCGGAGGAGCGCGGCGACAAACTCGGCCGCATCAGGCATTGAGTATATCGCCCTCATCTGTGCGATGATGGGATCGAACGCCCCGATCTCCCACGCGCCGCAGGATGAGACCAGCACAACCTTCTGCCTCTTCTTTGGCGTCGTGCCTGGAACGTGAAGCGGGAGCTGCCTGTCCATCAGGTTCTTGAGCGGGCCGGTGACTCCCGAGAAGTACACAGGCGTGGCCCATACTATAACATCGGCATCCTCGAACTTCGGATATAACATCTGCATGTCGTCGTTCTGGCCGCACCTTCCAGGGTTCCGGAACCAGCAGCTCATATCGCCGTTGCATGGTCCGATCTTGAGCTTCCTGGTGTGGAACAGCTCCACATCGGCTCCTTCCTCCCGCATGCCATCCAGGAACGGATTCAGTATGCGAGCTGTGTTCCCCGCATCCATCTTGGGGCTTCCGTTTATGGCGAGCACTTTCATAATTTTTCCTCTATGCAAAGAATACACCTAAAAAGTACTTAAAGACATCCGCACTCGCCAGCACGAGCGCGAGCTTGAGCCGTGTTGTGAGCCTGGTGGCCTCTATCTTCACCTCTCCCCTGTCTCTGGCATCCTTGAATGCCGCCACAGGATCGCTGGATGATGCCACCCTCTGGATCGTGCTCTCAGATGTCTCTATGGTTATAGTCGGATCCTCAATCCCACCAGGGTATGAGGCCACTATGCGCCCCTTGAACGTCTCCAGGCCGAACATGTACAGCGTGCCGTTATTGAGGAGTATGTTGATCTCGACCCTCTCGCTTCCGAGCAGCTCCCCCAGCATCTGGGGCGCCTGATCTATATTGCTGTTGTACCTGTCAATATACATCTGTGGTGAGGTATTCTCGAAGAGCGCATCTGCTGTGCACAGCAACAGCAGGCATGCCAGGAGACAAAGAACATATCGCATGAGACCCACTCAGACTGCTGGAATAAATGCCTTCCGAGCCGGATATGCACCGGTCCTCTCATGCCTGGCAGTACTGCCAGGAGCACCGGAAGCACAGAAGGGATTCTGATAAACACCGGCGAGATGATGTGAGCATCCCCGATCACATGTCCCCACATGTGTGAACGTTGCGAGAGCATTATATAGGCACACATAATGGAGACTCAGGGAGCTGCTGGCGATCAGAGAAATTCAGTGCTGTGACAGATCGCCATTATTGTCCCCATACCCCGGCTAACCCGGGGCGTCACCGAAGAGAGGGTGTTACATTTGGATCAGGAGAAGAGGTACCTTGTGGCCCTGCCGTTCAAGAAGCGTGGGAAGAGCAGCCTGAAGATAAGCGACTTCATATTTGCACTCTCGCTGGACATGAAGTGGGGACCTCCAGAAAAGGTGAGGGCGCTTCTCATGGAAGCGGAAAAGGAGGGCCTGGTTCGCATCGATGGAGATGTGGTGCATTCCAGAGAGGATATCGAGATACCTGTTGGGTTCAAACCCACCCCGGTCGAGAGCATATTCGAGAGGGCGGTAAGAATGATATCCTCGAAGACCGGCATGAGTAGAAAAGAGATCATAGCGATGATAAACGAGCGGCAGGACTCGCTCCAGAGGCTGGTTGAGCTGGATGCTGTTGCACTTCTGGTGGCGAGAGAGCTCGAGATCGATGTAGCTGATATGGCCCGGGAGGCATACCAGAGCCTGATCTCCTCCAGGGATGCGGCCTAGCTCCTCTATGTACGACCTGATAGTGATAGGTGGGGGCCCTGCAGGCGCATCTGCAGCTCTTGAGGGCGTCAGGCGCGGCCTGCGGGTTCTTCTCATAGAGAAGGAGAGATTCCCTCGGTACAAGCCATGCGGCGGCGCTCTGTCAGAGAGAGCGAGGTCATATCTGGGATTCAGGATCCCAGAGGGGGTCATTGATGCAGAGACATCCCGAATACGGATATTCTTCAGAGGGAGATGCGCTGAGATCTCACGGTCCGAAAGGCTCTCAACGCTCGTCACCAGAAGCGCATTCGATGAGATGCTGGTGAGAAGGGCAGAGGAGGCCGGAGCAGAGGTCCTGTTCGGCAGGAAGGCCACAGAGGTATCGGAGATGGGGGAGGGCGTCCGGATCAGAGCAGGTGATACCTATGAAGGGAGGACCCTGGTGCTGGCTGATGGTCACACAGGCATGCTGAGCAGGAAGATGCGTCCAAGAAATGAAATGACGGGTATGTGCCTGGTCTCAGAGGTGGCTGCCGAAAAGATCAGCGACTCCATGGAGATTCACTTTGGGGAGGCGGATATGGGCTACGCGTGGGTGTTCCCTCACGGAAGCTACCTCTCAGTCGGCGCTGGCGGTCTTAGACCCTCGAAGATAAGAGGACTCATGGAAAGACTCATGAGCTCGAGGGGGTTCCACGGCAAGATCCATGGCCACACGATCCCGCTCTCAGGGCCATCCAGATATCTTGCAGGTGAGAGAACAATGCTCTGCGGCGACTCGGCTGGCATGGTGGACCCCTTCACAGGGGAGGGGATCGCCTACGCTGTGAGGTCTGGGCAGATCGCAGCAGAGGTCGCCGCAGAGCATCTCAGCGATGGATGCGATCTCGTGGAGTACCAGCGCAGGTGTAAAAACGAGTTCGGAGACGATCTCAGAGCGTCATTTCTTCTGGCCCGGATCATGCACCGATTTCCAGATCAGCTCTTCAACATGTTCATGGACGACAGGTCGCTCCTGGAGAGGTACATAGACATACACGCGCACGGCCTCAGCTACAGGAGCTTTTTAAGGTGGCTCGCGCCGAGAGCTCCGGCAAAGCTCATAGCATCGATGATCTCGCGGATGGTTTGAGCAAACAGCTCCTGAACAGCCCCGAAAACCTGAACGTTCCCATGAGATGTGCGGAGACAGGCGTCAGCTACTCCGGCATAAAGATCGGAGTTTTTGCTGCCCCTGAACCCCAGGAGATTCTATGATATGCCTGCGATGCGGATGCTGCTGCATCCACCTTGACGTCGCCATTCCGAACCCGGATGCGATAAGGCCTGATGGCACTCTCGATAAAGCTCACAGGATGCCTGTAATATTTAAGAGAGCTGGAGAGCCATGCCCGCATCTCACATTTGCAGATGGAATTGCCGTATGCAGGATACACGAGATGGAATGCTACAGAGGATCTCCGTGCGAGCTCTTCGAGCAGTTGGGTCCTCAGGATGATGTGTGCGTGCTGAACGCGTATTTCAGATGTATGCGCCTGAGTGAGGATGAGAATTGAGCGTGCAGCCCAATTCCCGGTATCCAGCGGTCTCGTTTCATCGATGGACCCGTGGATCCACACAGTCGACAGGTCAACACCAAAAGCGTTGGAAGCTGCCGTTCCCTCAGTCCTCGCTCCTGTAGGGACACTCTAATCCATCGTGGTTGCTGCGTGGAGCTCACCGCTCTCTTCTGCTTGTGATGCGTACACATCTCCGGAGGCTCCAGTCTCCTGCACATCCAGACGATGGTGATCTACGGGATCTGAATAGTCATCGAACCAGAAAGCTGCGGGATTCCTTTCGAAGACCATGAACATACCAATATTCTCCGGATCTGCAGCCTGAGCGTACTTCATGTAAACATACCTGTCTGTGAGCCCGACGACCTCGATCTTCCCTGTAGCATGTGACATTACGAACTTGGCTCGCTTGGCCAGACCTGAACACATTGACTTGGCCTTTTCAACGATCGCATAGCTCGTCTCAACGGGAACCTGGAAATGGTAGTTTCCGATAGAAGGCCTGCACTGGAATACGTAATAAGGAGATACACCGATGAACGAGAGCTTCTTGAAGAGCTGTGCCAGCGTTTCTGGATTGTCATTCACACCTCTCAGAAGCGGTGTCTGGCTCACGGTTATTGCGCCTGCCTCCTGTAGCTGGCTGACAGCTTTCAGGGTCTCACTCGAGATCTCCTTAGGGTGGTTGAAGTGAATCACGAAATATATCCTCCGGTTTTCATGGCTGTGGCGCTTCACCATCTCGAGAAGCGACGGATCCTCTGTAATCCTGAATGGATCGTAGACCGGAAGCTTTGTGCCAATGCGTATGATATGAAGATGGTCTATTTCCCGCAGCCTCCTCACAATCTCCTCAAGCCTTTCTGTGGGAAGCATGAGGGGATCTCCACCACTGAGAAGGACGTTTGTTATCTCTGCATGCTCTCTTATGTAATCCACTGCTCTGGGAAGATCTATGGCGGTTTCATGATGGCTGTCTATGAATATTCTTTTCCGGAAGCAAAACCTGCAGAGGGATCCACATGCATTGCTGACGAGCATGAGTGCTGTCTGTTTGTACTTATGCTGAAGTCCGGGCAGAACCGTGTAGGATCTCTCGCTGGATGGATCCTTCATGCCCCAGCTGTACATCTCATTTGAGTCTGGAATAACAATTTTTCTGAGAGGGTCGCATGGATCGTCCCAGTTTATCAGCGACAGGTAGTAGCTGCTGGCCTTAAATGCGAAATTCTCCGTCACACCAGACAGGGCTCTTCTCTCATCCTCATGCAGCTGCGCGACATCCATTATATCTGTCACATACCTCACATCCTTCACCTCCTGTACTTTCGTACAAAAGTACATTTGTACAGAAAGTACTAAGTGTAAATGTTATAAAACCTTATCCCCCATCATTTGGGCACTGAAACGTCTAAAACTGTACTACCATTCCAGGTTTAACCCCCGAAATTGAGCGAAGCCTGATAGGCATCCATGCGTCATCGGTTAAGATCGACATGTGTAGCTTGACATTGCCATCTCCCACTACTATTTAGAGGACGATGCTGCAGATCTTCTATGATACGATACTCTGGCAGAGATTCTGGCTTTATGCCTGTCCTTTATGATTTCCAGGATTGTGCGATCATCGATCATTCTTCTCGGGATTATGACCTCGAGTATCCCCTGACGTCCTGGACTGTCAGCAGATCTGCCTTTGAGCTGAGCTCTATCTGCATCATCAGTACAGCGAGCATTGCGAGGAAGACCTGACGTGGTGATGCCAGCTTCTCCACGATCGGGTCTCATAATCTGCGAGTGATGCGATACATATAGCATCTTCGAACGCGCGTTCGATCCAGTAGCGGCTGCATGACATTTTGGCGAGTCGTTCGATTTCAGTATCAGATGGTGCGTTCGATAGCTGGTACTTGAATGATGAGCTTCCAGAATCTTTTCTGATTATGAGCCCGCTCTTATCCATATGATGACTTAAACATAGAAGTACTGGTTCTGTTATGCATTTCTGGTGAATGAATAAGTGCGTTCAGCAACCACATTGTATGACCCACAAGTTGCCAATCATATAAGAGCGTATGAGCCATTGTTCCTTGCCTGGCAGTCTCTCCTCGACCGGATGGACTCGTATGGCTGCGATCTCGATCTGGAGCACCTTTATCTCCGTATCCCTGTTACAATAGACCAATCCTGAATCTGGCCTTTGAGTTTTGTACCTATATCGGCTCAGGTTCGCCGTCGAGAACCCGTTTGCGCGATGGAATTCGATCTCCATTTCGTTCTGGTATGCCGATCTCAGGCATTTTGATCCAGACTCGAGTGTCCCTGGCTATGTCTGCGATATAGACCAGCCCTTCCTCATCGAGCTTCTTCCGGAGATGTGACTGTTCGCCGTAGAAACAGTCCATTCCGACCCAGCCGAAGGGAACTCCGTTCGCTCTTATGTATTCAGCAACTTGAAGGAGATGCGGGCTGGTCGCTGAATGCACTCATTCGCTCACCACGAACGCATAGTGTGACTGGTGCCTCTTCGGGCCAAGTTATCGGATGGATAAGAGCGATCGACTTTACCAAGCCGCATGCCCCAACCCAGAAAATATTGTTATACTTCATACAAATCTATTTCAATATAGTTATAAACACAAAAAGATCTCGCCTCCTCAAATCAAACCTCAATTACCGTCTACCCCCTTTCTAAAGTAGAAGGCAATATAAATTAAAAATATTTTATTTTAACGTTACCGGGAGATAGTAGTAGAGAACAATGTCAAGTTTAATTGATGCGTTGATGTCACTTCGATGTGTTCTTTCCAGGAATCTTCTCTGGAGCGCTCGATGCGATCTAATCCAGATGCTTCTTGATCCTGCTCATCAGGATCTGCTTAGGATATGCTCCCACAAGCCTGTCGACGAGCCTGCCGTTCCTGAAGACCAGGAGCGTGGGTATTGCGGTGATGCCGTATTTTCTTGATGTGAGCGGATTCTGATCCACATTCAGCTTTCCAAAGACGACGTGCCCCTTAAGCTCGCGCGCCATCTCATCTATCACAGGCGCGATGGCCCTGCACGGCCCGCACCACTCCGCCCAGCAGTCGACCACGAATACAGGATACTGCTTTATCCCAGCATCGATGCTGCTGTCGGTCACCAGAACCGGCCTGTCCGGGTATTCTATCGTGGGCATCCCCTGCGACCTCGCGGCCAGCTCACGCTTCAGCTCCTCGAGCTTCTTTCTCCTTATCTCATCCAGCTCATCCATAACGAACCTCCAGCCTCTTCGCCGCATCAGATATGAGCGATCTGAAGTGATCAAGCTTTCCGGGGATTATGCTGTACTGAAGGAGCGTGAAGTCCATGAACTCCAGGAGATCTTTCTCGTAGGCGTCTGCATTTCCGAGCGTGTCGATGAATATCACTCCTTTGAATGATCCCATCTCCAGGCGGGCCTCCTCCATGCCCCAGCCGAGTCGCCGGAATATCTCGCGCCAGCAATCGACCCATCCCGGGGTCAGGTAGAAGTAGAGCCCCTCTGATGCTATCCTCTCAACCTCGCGCCTTGTTATGAAAGCGTCTATGCAGTTCTGGCAGTCTATAAGCTCGGCTCTGAATCCTCTCAAAAGGTCGTCCATCCTGGGATGGCAGGCGCCGTAGACCACGATGGTCCTCTCATCTCTACATGACTCCAGCGCCTCTCTCAGCCTAAGCGCCAGCTCATCGAAATCCACATGCAGACCTGGATCCAAATAAAGGGGATCAAATGAGAAATCCAGATCTTCCGAGATCCTCTCGATCTCTTTTCTGAAGACGCCGCATGCGACCATGGAGTACTCCGCTCTGCTCATAGAACCTCCTGGGTTGGCGGAAACTTCTTCATGAAAATGCTTCCTCAGCTCATATGAAATCCAGCACGGTACCGATATTGAGCTCTCTCGCCTTTCTGTAAACCAAGCTGGCCACGGCAATATCCTGGATGGCCAGGCCTGTGGAGTCGAAGATCGTTATCTCCCTTTCGTTCTCCCTCCCTGGCATCTTCCCGGCAACAATCTCCCCGAGCTGGGCGTGTATCTCATCGCCGCTGTACTCTCCCCTGGATATAGGGACATTCACCTCGCCGGAGTGGATCGCCTGAGAGAGATCATCGACGACCACCTTGGCGCGTTTCAGCAAATTGGGATCAAGTTCCTGCTTTCCAGGAGCATCAGCACCGATCGCGTTGATGTGCGTCCCGTCCCTCACCCAGTCTGATAGAACAACAGGCGCCCTCGAGGGGGTGGCTGTGACGAGTATATCGCACTCACATGCGTCCCTTCCATCGCTCACGGGAACACAATCGCATCCCAGAAAACCCTTCACATCTGAGACGAACGCCCTCGCGCGCTCATGGCTCTTATCCATGACCCTCACAACCTCAAGATCGAAGAGCCTTGAGAGGGCCATGATCTGGGTCCTCGCCTGCGCTCCAGCGCCGATGATGCCCACGGCGCTCGACTCTCTGCGCGCAAGGTGCTTCGCCGCGATCCCGCCTGCAGCTCCAGTGCGCACCGCTGTGAGGTATGTGCCGCCCATCAGTGCCAGCGGTGCTCCGGTCTCGACAGAGTTCAGTACGACCACGGCCATCACCGAGGGCATCCCCCTTTCCGGGTTCCCTGGGTGAGAGTTGACAATCTTGACACCTGTCGCTTCTAGCTTTTTTATGTATGCAGGCATCGTTCTGAGATCTCCATGCTCATAGTAGAGATACGACTTCGGTGGCATCTGAACGTTCCCCAGGCCATGCTCTGCGAATGCAGCTTCCACAGCCGGGATGGCCTCCTCCATGGTCAGAACAGATCTCACGTTATCTTCTGAAAGCCAGAGTATCTCCAAGCTCAACACCAGCACACAAAAAGATGTTATGGAAGATAATCTTAGCTGTGTGAGATGGATCGCTTTGATGTCGCTGTGATAGGTGGAGGTCCTGCAGGGCTGATGGCAGCGAAGCATGCGGCCATCTGTGGGGCCACCACCATCCTCCTGGAGGAGCACCGGGCCATAGGATATCCTGTTCAGTGCGCCGGCCTCCTCGGAATCAGAGCGCTTGAGGCATCGGAGATACGGGCGGAGGGCTTCCTCCTGAATCCCTTCAGAGGCGCTGTATTCATCTCCCCGGACGGCTCCAGGCTTTCTTTCAGGTCGCCGGATATCAGGGCGTGGGCTGTCGATAGAAGGCTCTTCGACAGGAGTATGGCGGTGGCGGCTGCGCGTCATGGGGTTGAGATAACGTTTGGCGCGCATGTGAAGTCCCTGAGAAGATCTGGAGATCTGACGGTTCTGGAGATGGGCGATAAAGAGATCGCAGCACGCGCTGTTATCTCTGCTGAGGGGGTGAGGGCATCGATAGCCAGACGCTCGGGCATCCCCCCTCCAAAACGCATTCTCTCCGGCGCACAGGTTGAGGTGCCTTTTGATGTGGATGAGATCGAGTCTGTGGAGGTGCACCTGGGGAGGGATATCGCGCCGGGCCTCTTCGCATGGGTGATCCCGATATCCAGAAGCTCAGCGAGAGTGGGCCTCTGCGCCACAGAGAGCGCATGCTTCCACCTCAGGAGGTTCCTGAGCTCTGAGAGGATAAAAGATAGAATCCGCGGCTCTCCGGTTTCAGTTGTTGTTGGAGGACTGCCGCTCGGCCCGCCCGATAGAACAGTTGCAGATGGCATGCTCGTTGTCGGGGATGCCGCAGCTCAGGTGAAGCCCACATCCGGCGGCGGCGTGTACCCCGGTCTAATCTGCGGCCGCATCGCCGGAAGGGTTGCAGCTGAGCATGTTTTAAATGGAGGGCAGCTTGAGAGATACGAGCGCGAATGGAGATCCGCTATCGGCAGAGAGATCTCTCTGGGCATGAAGGTCAACGATATCCTGAGACGCATGAGCGATGAGGATATCGATATGATGATAAGAAAGATCGCCTCCAGGCCGGAGGTCGTAAGAGCGATAGAGAGCCATGGCGATATCGACAGGCCGAGCCGCGTGCTGCTCCGGATTCTGATGATGCTGGCGCCGGATCTCTCTTTTATCGGAACGATCCTCAGGGCCATGTTCGATAAATAACTCCAGGCTGGGTACGCCTCATCTCCAGCTTGAAGACCGGATTTTCCGCCACCCTCGCACCCCAGGTGGTTATATGAATCCGT
The DNA here is from genome assembly GCA_029907715.1 of Methanothrix sp. NCBI lineage: Archaea > Methanobacteriati > Methanobacteriota > Methanomicrobia > Methanotrichales > Methanotrichaceae > Methanothrix > Methanothrix sp. The sequence goes on along the minus strand of JARYLI010000016.1, from coordinate 14,094 downwards.
CTAGAAACAGCCAGAGACCTCCTGAAGAGGCCCCTGATATTCTGAATTCTTCACAGAGCTGGAGGCGCTGGAGGATCACACATGTCCACGGATTGCCTATGCAGTTCGACAAGCGAATCCGGCCTCAGCGAGAACCTCAGAGCTTCAGCTGTTCCATCTCGCCCTCAAGCCTGTGGAGCTCCTTTGTGTCGAGAGAGAGCGGATCGATATGCACGAGCATCACAGCCCCCCTAAGTGAGACCTCATCCCTCTGCGACTGAATGAACCTCAGCACGGTCTCGTAGTTGCTCTGTGTTATAAGGTAGCCGATACCCTCCATGAGTATCACAGGGTACTCAGCTCTCCTCAGGAAATCTGATATCATCGAGCTGAGCCTCGGGAAGTTCGTGGGATCCACGGATCTGAACTTTCCCTCCTCCGTCTTCTGCGTGAGCCATATGACCCTCTCGGGCGAGATCCCGTACTTCTCACGGAGGCTCTCCGGGTTGTACCTTGATATGCACAGCCCATCGAGCCCTGCGTGGATCAGCTCGCTGAAAATCTCGAAGCACCGAACCGGCTTGTCCTCCTCGATCGCATATGTCGTTCCTGGATTCAGTATCAGCTCGTAGATGCTGAATCCGTACTTGTCGATGAGCGGCCTCAGTACCTTTACAGAATCGAAGCCGGGATCTGTTCTGCTCACAGAGGCGCAGATGCGCCTTAGTATCGTGAAGAAATGCCTTCTCGTGATCTTGCAATGCGTATCGATCTCGATCAGGCCCCTGCCACGCATGTCGGGATCGCAAGATGCACCCTCTGCGATCCCTGACTGCTCGCTGAGAACAGAATTGGCGATATCCATTGCAGCCTCAGGAGATCTCGTCCCCGCGATTATGGCAAGTATGAACGCCCTGAGGAGATACGATGGCAGCGGGCCTGCAGTGAATATCAGCCCTTTTACTTCCACAGGCTCCACCTCGGATACACCACAGAAGCCGATGTAGTCGGGCGAATCCGCCAGGATGAGCCTGGCGTTTGTTCTGCGAACGAGATTCTCAAGCTGATTTACAAAATCCAGCACGTCCTCCTCAGGTATCACATTTTCATTGGCAAGCACGAGATGCTCAAGATTGTCCAGAAGTATCACGCCCTTCCTGCTGCTCTCGACGAATGTCTTTATAGTGAGGAAGAGAAGCGGAAGGTTCGTGGGGGATATCTGCTTCTCCCTGCCCTCTCTCCTGGGGTTCAGCCATATGATCGGTGTCTCCCTTAGACCACACCTGCTCCTCACATCCTCCGGCGGTCTCCGTGTGACACACAGCCCCTCAAACCCGTGCGTCACCTGATCCGTGAAGATCTCGTATGCTTTCTCAGCTGAGAAGTATATCTTCCCAGGCTCGAGCCTGAATTTCAGCGGAGCAGCTCCAATTCTCTCAGCAACCGGCCTGGGCGTGATCTGCTCCTCCACTATGATCCTAGTTGTTGATGTGCCAAGCGATCCTGTGAGAACCCTCTCCACGTGATCCCAGAGGTCCAGGAGGTGCCTGGCATCGACCTTCTCCCTTGAGACGCCAAGCCTTGCAAGATCCGCGTCTATCAGCATCCTGGCCTTCTCTGCCCCGATGTATCTGGCCAGCATCGACTCGACCTCATCAACTGTTCCCAATCTTATGGCCGGCCGCTCGATCGGGATCGCGCCCCTCCTCTCGCTGAATATCTCAACAAACCCCTCTGCCTCGACCCTCTCCTCAGGCGTCGGGGTGCTCATCAGTGAGAGAAGCACATACAGTACTGCGTTCGCGAAGAGGCTCCAGAACACCGAGTTCGACCAGGGGTCCAGATCCACGCCAAAAAGGTTTGTCGGGATGAGCGCAGATATCCCGAACGGGCCTGATTCCAAGATCGACTGTGAGAGCCAGCCGGCCTTGGCAACTGTGGGAACAAGCGCGGTGTATATCCAGAGCACAAACCCTGCGCTCATGCCTGCGATCGCCCCCTCCCTGCTGCCTCTTCTCCAGTAGAGACCTCCAATCACAGCCGGCGCCATCTGGCTTGCGGCCACGAATGATACCAGACCGATATCAACAAGGCTCTGGTACTCGACGGCTCTGGAGTAAAGGTATCCAAGCGCCACCACCAGAAGGATGTTGATGCGCTTGGCGTTGAGCAGAAGACCCGGGAGACCCCTGCCCCTCCCTATATACCTCATGAGGTATGGCAGCTCGAGCTCGTTCAGCATCATGTGACCGACTGCAACGCTGTCCACCAGCACCATCGCAGTGGCTGCAGAAGCGCCCCCTATGAACACTAGCGCAGCGAGAGGTATGTTGCCCATCAAGTAGGGGATCTCTATGACAAACATATCCTCCACGCCGGGAACGCCCAGAATCATACCGGCGCCGGCTATCGCTGGAACGAAGAGGTTTATCAGAAGGAGGTAAAGCGGGAAGAGCCACATCGCCTTTCGTATATGCGATTCATCAGCGTTCTCAACAACCATGACGTGAAACTGTCTGGGGAGGAGAAATGCGGCGAAGAAGGATATCAGCGTGAGCGAGAACCAGGATGTGTAATCTATGTTGATGAGATGCGAGAACTCCTCTGTTGACAGGACACGGTCTATTATCTCAGAGTATCCGTTGAATATACCCCATGTGATGTAGGCGCCAGCGATAACGAACGCAGTCAGCTTGACTATGGACTCGAATGCGACCGCTGCGACAAGACCCTCGTGCCGCTCCATCGGATCGAGATGGCGCGCTCCAAAGATTATCGCGAATATGCCGAGCAGGACTGCCACGACAAGCTTTGTACCCCAGAACGTCTCTCCGCCGCTTATTATCTGTATTGAGCTGGATATGGCGATGAGCTGGAGTGCGACATACGGTATGACGACCATCAGGCTCACAACGGTCACTATTGCGCCTATGGCGTAGCTTCTGCCGTACCTGAAGCTTATGAAATCGCTGACAGATGTGAGACGGTACTCCTTTGATATCCGGACTATCTTGCGTATCATCACCCATCCAAGGAGCATCGCAAGTGTAGGGCCGATGTATATCGTGAGAAACTCCAGGCCGCTTGTCGCAGCTCTACCGATGCTTCCATAGAATGTCCATGCTGTGCAGTACACCGCCAGGGATAACGCATAGACATATGGATTTGAGACTATACTCCTGCCGGCCTGCCTCTGTCTGTCCGCGTAGTATGCTATTAAGCTCAGCAGCAGGAGGTAGGAGACCATGAGAGCGAATGCGAACAGCGGCGCGCTCACCTGGAACCCCTCCTGTCGAAGATGTATGCCCAGAGGATCACAAGCAGCCACACCAGCAGGATGTAAACCAGTCGCTCGGGGAATCCCAGTATCCTCTCATCGGGGCTGGGTATCGAGAGGAGCGGCCAGTTGAACAGAGCCACGGCTATTATGAAGGCCAGCACCCACAGTTCGACCTGCTCAAATAATCCTTTTGTTGATATGGTCATGGCCTACAGTCCCGGGTAAACCGTGATGCCCTTCGAAGTTATATCGAGAGCATGCTTCCCAGCGCGGTGGGATGTTCCCATCATCTTGAGTATCTCCAGGGATCGCCTTCTGGTCCTGCCTATCTCCATGTTATACAGTATTATCACCCCATCCGTTATGCAGGCGATATCCTGCGGATACGGGGTGCTCGATCTGGACTCGGCTGTTATCAGGACCACACTGTTCCAGCTCTTCATCATGGCGCCCAGCCTGAAGAGAAATCTGCTGTAACCATCCCTCAGCACCGTTCTGAGGAAGGGCAGGGAGTCTATGACTATTCTTCTGGGATGAAAGCTCCTGACCTCACGATCCATCAGCTCCAGGATCTCGTCCTCATCACCCCTCTCGATCACCTCCCCGAGATCAACGTATCTTATCAGGGTGCCGAAGTGTCTGTGATCCACAAACTCGTAGGTGGAGATGAACCTGAGCATCAGATCGGCAGGCTCGCTGAGGGCCATGAAGTATATCCCGCGCTCACCAAGCTCCGCTCCCTTGAAGAGGTACTGCATGCACAGGGTCGTCTTTCCGCTGCCGGTCTCCCCAGCGATCAAAACACTGGAAGGTACCGGTATCCCGCCCTCCAGCATCTCATCCAGCCCAGGAATCCCCGTGGGCATCTTCTCTATCTGTCCCGTCCGACCGCCTCCATTCTGTGGCGGAGCATGAAAGCCTGAATCCTAACTGATCAATTACCATCTTTTATTATTTCTCTTTTGTCCGTGAAGAGATCCTGCAGGAGATCCGGGAAGACCGGTAGGCGTCAAATATGGTGCAAAAAGTACATCCATGATTCAATGTCGATGACCTGAAGGAGGCTGTATGGATCATCTGATGGAGACACCGGGAAATTGGTGATCTCCTGCGGGATGATCCATGAGCAGTTCTGAGAGATCAGGATCTCAATGGTCCAGATACCATCGAGGGGGCAACATCGATGCAGATTCACTCGAGCCGCATCCCGCTGATCCGCCAACATGATGAGGGGCACAAACTCGGGTTTCGTGGAGGGTAAGCCGGAGCAGAAGAGCTCAGATCAAGGCTTCAGCCCGAACTCCTTTAACCTGTGAATGGCATCCCTGCGGGCGCTCTGATGCTCTCTGAGGAACTCCCTGATTCTGGCTGCGGCATTCTTCTTGCACGAGCCACACATCTGCCTGCCGCTTCTGCATTCCCTGTACAGCTCCTCCAGCTCCCTGTCATCCTCAGCGAGGTGGAAGAGCAGGAACTCGTAGACGGCACACCTCTCAGGCTCTCCGCCATAGCGCCGCTGCTCAGCCAAGGATTGCCTCCCTCCGGTTATCGCCTTCATTATCTTGTTCGCGGCCTCCTCAGGATCTTCCGTCAGCGCTATGTGGCTCTCAGGCCGGCTGGACGACATCTTTCCGCCTGTCAGCCCGGTCATGAACCTGTGGTATATCGATGCTGGGGGGATGAAGCCGAACTCGCCGTTCTTCACCTCGACCTCTCTTATGAGTTCATCGATCCTCTCAGCGCTGTCACCATCGAAGAGATCTATGTGCTCTGAGTACTGCCTGATCCTGTATCCGGCATCGATCAGAGCATTTGCAGCCGCTGTGATGAGATCCGTGCCTGCAGCCTTCCCCCGGATGCTTATGTATCCCTCCCTCTGCTCGACCAGAAATTTTCGCATCCTGTATGCGAGATCCCTGGTCAGCCTCATATGCGCGTCCTGGTCAGATCCCACCGGAACAACAACAGGCTTAGGACCCCCGTAGTCTGGAAGCTGCGGATGGAGTATATCCGCGCCCTGAGCCATCACGCTCTCCATGTGGCCGATGGAGGTCTCTCCGGAGAAACCATAGATTGCACTCACCTCTGAGAAGTTCGTCTCTGCAGCCAATTCGAATGCGAGATCTCTCATCCTGTAGTTCTCTGACTGGAAGTATATGTGGCCTGTGGGCTCGAAGCCGAGCGCTATGAGGCTCACGATGTAATCGTTGATCCCGAGCTCCCTGCACCTCTGCCAGCTGATCCCGCGCACGGCATGCGCCTCCATGTTTGCGATGGCGACGAATGCATCCGCGCCATGCCTCTGATGCCATATGATCTCGTTCATCACCATCATGTGTCCGAAGTGCGCTCTGCCGCTGGGCATGAAGCCGCTCATGACCGCAAAGGGCCTGCGCTCCTTCATCGCCCTGAGAACGACATCGTAATCTCTGTGCCCGAATATGATGCGCCTCCTCATGTAGGGATGTGGATCGTCGATCTCCGGCAGAATCTCCTCGAATCGCGAGATTCCAAACTCCTCGAAAAGCTTTGAGTAATCTTCGATCTGAGATGTGCCCCAGGGATCCAGCTTCATTTCCATGGCTGGGGGCAATGATTCGGACATATATTTAAATTATCTCTTTTGAGTGCTGTGTTGAATAAGAATCCGATAGCATAGGGCCAATTCATACAAATTGGAATTATAGTAAAAATCGGTGGCGTTCGAGATTATAAGCCTAAATTATCTTGACATTGTTCTCTACTACTATCTCCTGGTAACGTTAAAATAATTCAATTTATATTACATCCTACTTTAGAAAGGGGGTAGACGGTAATTGAGGTTTGATTTGAGGGGCAGGATCTTTTTGTATTTATAACTATATTGAAAAAGATTTGTATGAAGTATAACAATATTTTCTGGGTTGGGACATGCGGCTTGGTAAAGTCGATCGCTCTTATCCATTTGATAACTTGCCCGAAGAGGCACAAGTCACGCTATGCGTTCGTTTCGACTTATCTTCGACTGCGTCGAAGAGTTTCGACGAAGTCGAATGATCGATGATCGAACAATTTATGAGGTGATGAGTGGTAATAAAAACATGATGCCAATCGAGCTCTTTGATGGCAAAATGGTCTGGGTTCTGTTTTCACCTGCATGCTCATCCGGAGGGCGCTCGTATTTCGGGTTCAAAATGTTAAAAACCATGTGACACATACCATGTGTGGTAGATTGTGGTGACCTCGCGCATAGAGCTTTACAGAAGGTACCTCAAAGCCAGCGGAGCGCTGGAGATAGCCAGGCGTCTCTTCGTTATGAACGCATTTGATGGCGTTCTGACGATCATGGGTGTGGTTCTTGGGGCATATCTCTCAGGTGTCCAGGATTCTGGATTTGTGATAACTGCCGGAGTGGGAGGAAGCATAGCGATGGGCATATCGGGAATGAGCGGCGCTTACATGGCGGAGAGAGCTGAAAGAATGAGGGACATCAGGAAGCTGGAATCTGCAATGCTCAGAGATCTCGACGGGACGCACGTTGTAAGGGCATTCAGAACTGCGAGCATCGCGGTCGCGCTCGTCGATGGCCTCAGCCCGACGATTGCTGCCCTCCTACTGATATCTCCGTTCTTAATGGTCCCGATGATAAGCATGAGCACCGCAGCAATGCTCTCGCTTGCTCTGGGACTGGTCGTGCTCTTCCTCCTCGGGCTCTTCCTGGCCAGGATAAGCGAGGAGGTGGCGCTGATAAGCGGGCTGAAGATGCTGCTTGTCGGCGTTCTGACCATAATAATTGTAGGCCTTGTGGTCTCTCCGGATGCGCTGTGACCGCCAGCTGTCTTTCCAGATTCAGGACCGCGACCCAGAAGACCTGTTTCCGTTAAAGACATCAAAAAGTTCAAAGATAAATGACGCTCAGAGATGAAGGGGATCGCCTTGAGTTCCGTGGATAGGATGGTGCTGAAGAGCATGCCAGGAAATGCATACAGAATACTTGCAAAGGACGTGCGATCATACGAGTTTGTAATACCCTATGATGAAAAGGCAGATGTGGGGGAGATATTCACTGTGGAGGACAGGGATATGCTCTTTCTCGCCCGTGTTGTCAATGTGCAGCACGACTCGAACTACGATGGGAGATGGGACACGAGCATCAGGGGCACGGAGCTCTATGATGAGGAGCAGATCTTCAACAGGGTCATCGCAGAGCCGCTCGGGTGCATACCCCGAGATCGCGCCAGAAGAAAAGGCGCATTCAGAAAGGCGAAGACCATACCCACAAAATTCTCCAGGGTGAAGAGGACCGAGGCGGAAGAGTTCGATTTTTTGAAAGATACCATGGGCGATATCGAGGTCGGCGTCCTGAGAAACGGCAGCATGGACACTGATGTCGCCGTGGCGCTCCACAGCAGCGCGATGGATCATCATATGGGCATATTCGCAACCACTGGGATGGGCAAGTCCAACTTCATGAAGGTCTTCGCAGCCTCATGCATGAAGCTTGCTTCAGAGAACAGATCCGAGTTCGGGCTGCTCATAGTAGATCCCCATGGGGAGTACCTGAGAGGCGGAAAGGCCGGCAAGGGGCTTCTTCACCTCACCCCATATGCATCAAGCCTTAAATGTTACTCCACAGAACCCAGGAATTACACTCTGTCGGAGGTCAGTGAGCTCACGATCTCCAGAAAGGATATACTGCCAGATGACATCAAGGTGCTGCATGAGTGGACGGGTGCGCAGATGGACGCCCTGGAGAGCATCGAGCGGATCTTCGAGGGGGAGTCGTGGATAGATGAGATCCTCGATGAGAAGGGCAGAGATATGCTGACAGAAAAGGCGAAGGTATCAGAAAAGACGGTCGATGTTCTGATCAGGAAGCTGGAGAATATACTTTCAAGAAATAAATATATAAAATCCTCTGAGAAACCCTCCAGCATCCCCGGGATAATCGAGGGCATAAAGAGCGGAAAGGTCGTGCTGATCGATATCCCCAACCTGAGCGAGAGCAGCGAGCTCTTCCTCCTCTCTCTGATATCCAGACGTATAATGGAGGATTACAGAAACGAGGAGGAGGGGAGGAAGAAGTGCATGATAGTCATCGAGGAGGCGCAGAGGGTTCTCGGGAGCGAGAGCAGGATTGCGCGCTTTGAGGAGATCGCCAGGGAAGGCAGAAAGTTTGGGGTTGGACTTTGCGCGATAACCCAGCAGCCGAAGCTGATAGACAGGGAGCTTCTCTCGCAGTTCAACACGATGGTCGTGATGGGGCTTGCGGACAGGAATGACAGGGTGCGCGTGGAGGAGTCTGCAAAGCAGGACCTGTCATCGCTGGATGTTGAGATCCAGACCCTGGAGAAGGGGGAGGCGATCATAAGCACGCTGAACGTGCCCTTCCCGATACCTGCCAGGATACACAGGTATGAGGATTACATAGAGCGGCTCCGCGCGAGTGCTCCCGCAAGAAGATCATTCAGGCCGACACCGGACTGAGGGGATGCCTTGAGAATAGTCCACATCGCAGACACCCATCTGGGGTTCCAGAGCTTCAGCAGGATGGATGAGAAGGGCAGGAACCTCATGGAGGAGTGCATATACAGGGACTTCAGGCGAGCCATCGACAGGATCCTAGAGCTCAAGCCAGATGCTGTGGTGCATGCTGGCGACGTCTTCCATCATGTCCGCCCCAGAATAAGACCGCTCTGCATATTCAAGCAGTCTCTGGAACGCCTCAGCAGTGCTGGCATTCCTGTGATAATAATAAGCGGAAATCATGATGCTCCCAAGAGCTACTCAGCTCTGAGCCCGTTCTACCTCTACGATGGAATGGAGGATGTGTATATCGCCCACAGATACAGATACGAGCGGTTCGAGGTCGGGGATCATGTCTTCCACTGCATACCATTCTGCTTCACCCAGGAGGATTACGTTGAGGAGTTCAGAAAGATAGAGAGGGGCGGTTCAGATGTGCTTGTGATGCACGGGCTTGTGGAGGCGCTGCGCGATCAGAGCATGAAACCCGTGGGTGAGCACATCGTCAGCGACAGCTTCCTGAAGAGCGATTTCAGCTATATCGCGCTCGGGCATTACCATGATCAGAGGAGAATAGCTCAAAACACCTGGTACAGCGGCTCGATCGAGTACTTCAACTTCAACGAGGCTCCGCAGACAAAGGGGGCGCTGATGGTGGATCTGAGCACTGGTGGTGTGGAGAGCATCGCCGTGCCGAACATCGGGATGAGGATTGTAGAGCTGGACTGCTATGGAAGAACGGCTGAGGAGATACTGGATCTCATCGAGGAGGAGTGTGGCAGAGATAAAGACAAGATCGTCCGCATCGACCTCAGGAGGGTCAACAGGGCAGCTTACAGAAGAATGGATCAGAGAAGGCTGAGCAAGCTCGCGTCCTCGATGTTCTGCCTCAAGATAAAACCGGAATACGATGAGACTGCAATGGCTGAGGAGATCAAACCGCCGGAGCGCCTCGATCTTGAGTTCGTGCGGTTTATGGAGGGTGAGATGGACAAGATACCGAATGCGATCCGGCAGGATGTCATGAGCTACGGGACCGAGCTGATCAGAAAGGTGATCGAGAGGAGAGGCACAGAGGGTATGGATGCATCTCAATAGGCTGGTGCTGCGCAACTTCAAGAAGTACAGACATGCGGACATAACGTTCCAGGACGGACTCACAGGCATAATCGGCGGGAACGGAGCGGGCAAGAGCACGATCGTCGAGGCGATAGCCTGGGCGCTCTATGGAAACAGGGCATCCACTGTGGAAAAGATGTTCATAAAGAACGTGAACGCCAGGCCGGAGGAACCGGTGGAGGTCCATCTGACCCTGTCAATCGGAAAAAAGGAGCTTGTCATATCAAGGATCATGAAGGGAAAGCGCATGCTGCCTGATGCATCTCTGTGCATAAATGGCCAGCAGGTCGCCAGGGGTGTGCGCGAGGTCGATGCTCACCTCTCCAGGCTGATAAGGATAAGCTTCCAGGATTTCATGAGAACTTTCTACGCAAGACAGAAGGATCTTGACAATCTCATAAGAGATGGCGGAGCCGGAAAGCGGGAGTACCTGCTGGAACTCCTCGGCCTCGCGGATTTGCGCGAGATCGGGCTTGAGATCACAAAGGAGGATCTGAGAGAGATCGAGCAGAGAATCAATATGGCTGAAGGAGCGCTCTCGGAGCTGGGCGATGTGGAAAGGAGAATCGAGGAGATAAGAGCACAGGAGGCATCAGCCAGGGCAGAGCTGAGCAGAAGGGAGAGCGCCCTCAGAGATGCCGAGAGAGAGATGGAGAGCGCCAGAAAGGCGCTGGAGCTGCTTGAGGAGAAGAGGCGGGAGCATGATCAGCTGAAGAGAGAGATCGAGCACGTTCAGGGCTACATCGCAGATAAAGAGAGAACGCTCAGAGAGGAGCGCGCGAGGCTCGAGGAGATTGAGAGAAAGAAGAAAAAGCTTGAGGAGCTCACCCCTGATCTGAGGCGCCTGAATGAGATAAGAGAGAGACTCCACGAGCTGGAGGAAGCTCGGGGAGACTACGAGCGGCTGATCTCGAGCCTGAAGGGACTTCAAGTTGAGAGAAGAGAGGCGTTGAGTACACTGGAGGAGATGAAGACCAGGCTCGATGAGCTGTACAGATGCCGCACCGAGATGGAGGGTCTCAGGGGGCAAGCTGACCTCTACGTCAGAACAGGCAGAGTGCTGGAGGAGCTCGAGAGGAAGAAAGAGAGGTTCATGTCGCAGGTCTCCTCCATTGCAGGGCTGGATGCGAGGAGAGCCACGCTTCTGAGCGATTACCAAATGAAAGCTGGCCATGTGAAAGAGCTGCGCGAGGCCAGAAGATCGCTCCCGGATCTCGAGCGCAGGCTGTCCGCCCTGGAATCGCTGAAGAAAGAGCTCGAGGATCTTGAAGATGCGAAAGAGAGACGTCGAATGCTTGATGAGCTGCTCTCCGAGAGGAACGCGCAAATCGAAAGACGTGCCCAGCTCCTGAAGCGGATTGATCTGGTCCGCAAGAAGATCTCCGAGATCGGTGATCTCGCCCAGGAGGAGAGGGAGCTCAGGAAGAAGGAGATCCAGCTGGAAGAGATGATGGACTCCCTGAATCAAAGAAGGGCAGAGATCGAGAGCAGCCGCAATCTCGCAAGATCCAGGATGCTGGAGTCAAAGAACAGCCTCAGGAGGATCGAGAGCCTCAGGGCGGAGAGCCCATGCCCGACATGCGAGCGCCCACTGGGCGATCAGTACGCCCGACTCACGGAAAAGTACAGAGAGGAGATCATCAGGTACAGAAGGGAGTGTGAGAGGGCTGCGGATGAGCTCCGCGATCTGAACGAGCGCATCAAACGCGCACAGCACCTCAAGGATGGTCTGAGGTCATCTGCGGAATCGCTGGGCAGGAGAAGAAATGCTCTCGCATCGCTTGAGGCCGAGCAGAGGGAGGTCGGGCTCCAGCTATCAGAGATCGAGGAGAGGATCTCGATGCTGGATGGCGAGATCGGTGCCATGGGCCAGGTCGAGTACGATCCAGAGAGATACGAAGAGGTCAAGTGCTCGCTTTCGGGTTATGATGAGCTCATCGATGAGAGGGCGAAGCTGCTCGCACGCCTCGAGAAACTGCCAGGACTGGAGAGCGATCTCAGGAAAACCAGAGAGGAAGCATCTGTGCTGGATGAGAGGATCCTCGAACTCTCGAGGAGCATTGCCATTTTAGATTATGACGAGCGTGCATACCTGCGGGCAAAATCGATTCTCTCAGATCTTCAGAGCTCCCACGAAAGGTACAGGGTTCTGCTCCAGCGAACAGGCGAGATTGAGGGCCTCGAGAAGCGGCTGGAGGCTGTGAGGGCGAGAGTCCAGAGGGTGGATGGAGATATACTCAAGGTTGAAAAAGAGATGTCAGAGATCGGATTCGATCGCGATGAATATGAGAGGCTCAGAGCTGAGTCGGCGAAGCTTGCTGAGATCGAATCGATCGCGAACGAGCTCAGGGTCAGGATCGCAGGTGAGGAGCTATCGAGGTCGAGGATGCTCGAGGCGGAGGCGGATCTGAGGGGTTTGCACGCCCAGGCAGCGGATCTAAGGGAGCGCCTTGAGGATCTGGGTTACAGCGACGCAGCCTATGAGAACGCGAAGAGCAGGTTCTCCTATGCAGAGGACAGGCTTAGACGGACAAGTGAGGAGCATGCGAGGATGCGCGATGAGCTCAGGAGGCTGGAGTGGACCCTCTCAGAGCTGAATGGGGATCTGAAGAGAAAGAGAGCGCTGGAGGAAGAGATCGATGCGCTCAACAGGAGAGCTCAGGTGATAACCACGGTCAGGGACATGCTGGTCAGGTTCATGGATGCGCTACTGGTGAGGGTGAGAGGCGAGATCGCCCAGAATGCAGCCAGGATAATGGAGGAGGTCACAGGCAAGTACAGCATCCTCAAGATAGATGAGAATTTCAACATACTCATCGATGACAGGGGCACGGATTATCCGATATGGAGGTTCTCCGGCGGAGAAATAGATATGATAGCCCTTTCTGTGAGAATTGCGATAAGTGAGCATCTCATGAGGTCTTCTGGAGAGGAGAGCGGCTACTCCTTCATGATACTTGATGAGGTCTTCGGATCCCAGGACATCGAGCACAGGGAGAGGATGATCAACATGCTCAGAAGCCTCGGTGTGAGGTTCCCCCAGCTGTTTGCAATAAGCCACATCAGCGATGTCCAGGGGCAGTTCGACAACACCATAGTGGTGAGCGAGGACGATATGGGTAACAGCGTTGCCTATCAGTGAGTCCCCCCGAACGGATCACAGAACTTCCTGAAGTGCATAAGCAGCGGAAACTCCTGTTTCAGGCCAGGTTTGCTGACGTGTCATTGAGATCAACAGCATCTGGACCTCACGGGATTCGTGATCCTTTTCGGTGTAAGGCACCGATTCCTGAGGGAGAACGGATCATTCCACGACCTGTGGACAATTACCTCACGCAAACCAAGGTGAGAAGATGGAGGAGGTGGAAAAGCAGCTCAATCTGATCCTCCTCGAGATCGCTAGCCTGGAGGAGAGGATATGGGACTGCATAGAAAGGCTCCGTGAAAAAGAGCGCCTCTCACCGCATCTCGAGGAGTACGTTCGCAGCATCATGAGCGAGTTATCGTACTGGACCGCGCTGTGCACCACAGCATCTGAGGCGCCACATGTGCTCCTAAGGCGCATGGAGGTGCACCTCACAAGGGCCAAGCGTTTATCCGAACATCTCGAGCAGCTGAACGCTGCCTGCACCTGATTTTGATTGGCATGCGATGTGGCTGCTTGTGCACTCATTCGCCGCCAGGAGAAGTGCCCCTTCGATCGGCAATGTTGGCAGATCAAATAAATGAGGGGACCGCCAGGAGCGCATGGCAGGAGTGGTGCCTCTTCGATGGATGAGAGCGTTACAGCGAATCTACAGCGCCACCCTGAGCACTGCAAGATATGACAGGAGACCGATGGAGAGAAGCAGAAGATCAACCGACCTGCCCCGCAGCCCATGCCTCATGAGCGTAAAGCGAGCGCTTATCATGGTATGCATGAGAAAGAAGAGCACAAGGACGGGGTCCAGGGTTGTATGAATCTGCGCCGCCTGGCGGGGATTCATGATTATGTGATTATGCCAGGAGTAGCCGGTTACTATGAATATCACCATCAGTGCCAGAAGGATCCACGCGCATATCCTGTTGATTCTCACCAGCGCGCTCATCAATCAGTGCATATGAAGGATCGTATTAAAATGTGTCGCTCTTATGGGGTGTGTCTATCATTCAAATTTATTTTATACTAAATCTTGATAGAATTCTCAATGCATAAGCCAGTACTCTCAGAA